>CAIXZI010000421.1 GCA_903923915.1 uncultured Bacteroidota bacterium | reverse complement strand
TTACCACAACCAAAACATTTGTAAATTCCTTTGGAAGGTGACACAGTAAACGACGGACTTTTCTCGCCATGAAACGGACAAAGCCCAAGCAAATTAGCGCCACGTTTTTTAAGGGTAATAAAATCGCCAACCACTTCTTCCACGCGAGCGGTTTCAACAATTTTATCTACAGTATCTTTTGGTATCAAGGGGTATCAAATATACGTAATACTATTTTTTTACGGAAACTTTTGCCTTTATATTATAAAAGCGGCAAAACAGCTGGTTTACATCGTTGTTTGGGTCGGCGCTTAGCTCTACCTGATTTGTTAAATCGGGGTTTGGGAAGCTTTGAAGTACAATAGTTTCTTCAGCTGGTTTTTGTTGTAGGGAATAAATTAGTTTATCGTGTTGAGATGAAAAATTTAACAATGCCGGAATATGGCGGATATCAAACAAAGTAAGTGTGATTAAAAACATACCTGCGCCAGCGTATAAAATTCCAATATTAATTTTTAATCGGTCGATGAATTTAATAATACAGGCACTCAACAAAACAAAAAGAGCTACATCAAACGCAAACCAAATTCGGCCAACAGAAAGTGTATGGTAGGCTAAAATGCTTGCTACTGTAGTTACTCCCATCACACAACAAACAATTATTGCAAAATAAGTAAGTCTAATTTTTTTGCCTGTGATTTGAAATGCGTTTTGAAACAAGAACCAAAATGAAATTAAAAAAACAAGTCCGATTAATTTTTGAGGTTTGCAAAACATTTTGATTGCATCCAAAATATTTACAGTATGATGTGCAGCAAAACCATCCGACTGCTGATGTACCTCGTTGTAATGCAAGCCCACGCCGGGATTAGAAACACATACAAGCAAAAACAAACTAAGTATGACAGTAAAAAAAGCAGTTTTAATAATTTGAGGTTTGTTTGTGGTATAGAAACTTTTGTTCTTTCTGTTTACATAAAAAACGACTATAGAAATACCCAATATACTTGTAATAATAGATGCAGCAATATGTTCAGCACCTCCTGCAATAAAGGCGGCAGCTATTATCAATAAAAGATAATCTGTTTTTTTATTCTTTTTTATAATAAGCCATGCGCTAAAAAAAATAAAAGCTATTGGAACCAAATGAATGATAGATGCTGATACCCAGCCGAAAATTTCAATACGCTCTGTAGTTAAAAAGTAAAGACAGATGATTAAAATATTTGATAAACTCAGCAACAAACATTTATCCAATAGAGATTGATTTTTTAAAGAAAATGTTTTCTGCAAAAGTTTATAAATAGAAAATAAAAACAAGGTGTAAACACCTACGTAAAAAATAAATATGCTTATGGGATAATTAGCCGGATTGCCTGAATAGCCTATGGTAGCAAATGCCCCCAATGTATAAACAGGCCTGAAAGAATAGAAATTATGTCTATCTAAAAATGCTTTTAGAAAAGAACCATCTCTGATTTCTAAACTAATAATCATATCATCCGGCTCGCAACGAACGGAAGAAAAAAGTACAATAAAAAACAACGCACTTAAAACAGAAATTAAAATAACTGCAAGCGATACTATGTTTTTATTCTTCAAATTACTTGCTGTTAAAGGCATTCATGGTCATTGGCAAGCCGGCAAACACAAAGCTTTTTACGGCATCGGCAGAAGTTTTAATTCTTTCGTTCAGCGTTTTACGTTCTTCTTCATTCCATTTGCCAAGCACATAATCAACTTGTTTGCCTTTGCTAAATACATTGGCAATACCAAAACGCAAACGTGTATAATTTTGTGTATTTAAGGTTGCTTGTATGTCTTTTAACCCATTATGCCCGCCATCGCTGCCTTTTGGGTGTATGCGTATTTGCCCAAACGGAAAAGCAAGTTCATCTACCAATACCATTAAATTTTCTACCGGTATTTTTTCAGCCTGAAGCCAATAGTTAATTGCCTTTCCACTTAAATTCATAAACGTAGTTGGCTTAATTAAAATAATTTGTCGGCCTTTATATTTAAACTCGGCCACGCTGGCAAGTCTGTCATTTCTAAATAAAGTGCCCGCATCATTGGCCAGCTCGTCGGCTATTTTAAAGCCAATATTATGGCGGGTTTCGGCATACTCCTCGCCAATATTTCCTAATCCTGCTATTAAAAACTTGCTCATTGTATTTACAAATTTAGAATTAAAAATTAATGTTGCGTTAGGGATTAGCTCATCGTTTTAGTTTTCATTTTGGTTTCGCTGAATGCTAAAAAGCATTTGGTAGCGAAAATCCTTTTAGGTAATCCTAAAAGATTGCAGCGGAAAGCCCGACGGCGTAATCGCTGGAACGCCCAAGTTTTGAATGAAAATTTATTACATTTGTTGCTCTAATTTCTGATTATGAAAACAGTTGAATTTCGTGAAGCCTTACGTGAAGCCATGAGCGAAGAAATGCGTCGTGACGACAAAATATTTTTAATGGGCGAAGAAGTGGCCGAATATAACGGTGCTTATAAAGTAAGTAAAGGTATGCTTGCCGAGTTTGGTGCAAAACGTGTAATTGATACACCTATTGCTGAGCTTGGCTTTGCGGGTATTGCGATTGGCGCATCGATGAATGGTTTACGCCCCATTGTGGAGTTTATGACCTTTAATTTTTCGTTAGTTGCTATAGATCAAATTATAAATTCTGCCGCAAAAATGTATAGCATGAGTGGCGGCCAATATAGCTGTCCTATTGTGTTTCGCGGCCCAACGGCTTCTGCCGGACAGCTTGGCGCACAGCACAGTCAAGCGTTTGAAAACTGGTATGCAAATTGTCCAGGTTTAAAGGTAGTTGTGCCTTCTAATCCATATGATGCAAAAGGATTAATGAAATCGGCTATTCGTGATAACGACCCTGTTATTTTTATGGAGAGTGAGCAAATGTATGGCGACAAAGGAGAAATTCCGGAAGGCGAATATATTATACCTATTGGTGTTGCCGATGTAAAAAGAGCGGGTACAGATGTTACCATTGTTACCTTCGGAAAAATTACCAAAGTGGCTTTAAAAGCTGCCGAAGAATTAGAAAAAGAAGGCATTAGTGCAGAAGTAATTGATTTACGCACCGTTCGCCCAATTGATTATGATGCGATTATCAACTCGGTTAAAAAAACAAATCGTTTAGTAATTGTAGAAGAAGCTTGGCCTTTGGCAAGTATCTCTTCAGAGATTACATATATGGTGCAAAAAAATGCATTCGATTATTTAGATGCGCCTATTCGCCGCATTACAACTGCTGATGTGCCTTTGCCTTATGCGCCAACCTTAATTGAAGAATCTTTGCCAAACGTTGCTAAAACGGTTAAGGTGGTAAAAGAGGTAATGTATAAGGCTTAATTATACATTCGACGAATACCTGTAAGGATTTTATGTTTTTAAACGACTAAGTTATGGTCGATTTTTATTACTTTTAGTCTTTATTCATGCAGAAAAATAAATTACATACCTGTTTTATTTCTTGTCTTCTACTGCTTTTTGTTTTTTCGTGTACAAACAATTCTCAGCAAAAAAATAAAGAAACAGCTACTCGGGTTTCAACCGATTCTGTTTCAAAATCTAATGTAGATACACTTATTACCGGCAAGCCCTTTCCTGTAACAGGCAAGGTAGTTGAGGCCGGAAAACCTACTATTGTAAAAGCCGGCAAACCCGAAGTTACCAATGGTTTTAACAACATACATGATATTGGCAGTTTTAAAACCATACGCAATGTAGAAGGAAATATACTTTCGGGCGTTAATTCAAAAACAGTAAAGGCATCTGCCAGAATCGTTCCTTGTCTAAATCCTAAAACGGTTGTTGCAAAAGCACCGGGCATGCGAGAACAAAATCCACTTGGACTTAAATTTTACGATATTGAACAAGGACTAAGTTCATCCTATATACGTTGTATGTTACAAGATCGTAATGGCAACATTTGGTTTGGTACAGGCGGTGGCGGGGTTTGTAAATATGATGGAAGCGATTTTACACATTATACCGAAAAACAAGGGTTGCCCAACAATTTTGTAGTAAGTATATTAGAAGATCATGAAGGCAATATTTGGTTTGGTACCGACGGCGGCGGCGTGTGTAAATACAACGGCATAAACTTTACTATTTTCTCTGAAAAAGAAGGCTTAATAAACAATGCTGTTTGGAGCATGTTAGAAGATAAAGACCATAACATTTGGTTTGGTACTGCGGGCGGCGGCGTGTGCGTTTATAATGGCACTGATTTTAAATATTATAATAAAGATAATGGCCTAAACAGCAACTACATTTTTAGTTTAGCCTTAGATAATGAAAATAATATTTGGTTGGGTTCTTATGGCGATGGCGTTTTAAAATTTGACGGAAAAACCTTTACATCTTATACCGAAGAAGATGGGCTTGCCGGAAACACCGTGCAAACCATATTAGCCGATAACGCCGGAAACATTTGGTTTGGCACAGATGCCAACGGAGTAAGCAAACTAAAGGGTAAAACATTTACCAATTATAACGAAGCCTCGGGTTTAATGAGCAATGAGGTTAATGCCATTTTAGAAGATAAAAATGGCAATGTTTGGTTTGGTTGTAACAGTCAGGGGGTGTGTAAATTTAACGGTGTAAACTTTACTTGTTTTACAGAGTTTGAAGGTTTAAGCGGCAGTTCTATTTTTAGTTTATTGCAAGATAATAATGGCAATCTTTGGTTTGGTACTGATGGGCATGGCGTTACCAAATATGATAAAAGTTGTTTTACGCATATCACAAAAAAAGAAGGTTTAAGTAATAGTGCGGTTTACAAAACGTTTGAAGACCACAATCATCACCTTTGGTATGGCACTAATGGCGGCGGGGTTTGCATGTACAATGAGGGAAAGTATTATAGCTACACAACCGACCAAGGCCTTGTAAGTAACCGTGTTTGGGGCATAGCCGAAGACAAAGATCATAACATGTGGTTTGGTACAAATGGTGGCGGGCTTTGCAAGTTTGATGGCGAAAAATTTTATCAATATACCGATGAGCAAGGCTTAAGCGGTAACAAAATTTACAGCTTATTGGAAGATCATAATCATAATTTATGGATGGCAACCAATGGTGGTGGGGTTTGTAAATTTGATGGAAAAACATTTACTCGCTTTGCGCAAGAAGAAGGACTTAGCAGCGACATTGTTTATTCTATAACAGAAGATAAAGAAAACAATCTTTGGTTTACAACTGATGAAGGCGGCGTATGCAAATACGATGGAAAAACATTTACGCTGTTAACCGAAAAAGAAGGGCTTGCCAGCAATACTGTTTACTCAAGTATGCAAGATAATAAAGGAATTTTTTGGTTTGGTACAGACGGTGGCGGAGTGTGTAAATACAACGGAAAAACATTTACATGTTATACCGAAGAAAATGGTTTAAGTAATGATAAAGTATGGAGCATTTTGCAAGATATGCAAGGAAACGTTTGGCTTGGAACAGAAAATGGCTTAACTAAAATTGATGCGGCTTCATTAGATAAAGATGAGATAAGCACACATGTGTATAAACTTAACGACGGCTTTTTAGGTAACGATGTGCTGCAAAACTCTTCTTATGAAGACAAAAAAGGATTTATCTGGTGGGGTACAGGCAAAATGCTTACACGCTATGATCCTGCATTAGACGCTACCGACAAGCTGGCACCCATCATGCATCTTAAAAATATAAAAGTGCATTTTCAGGATATTGATTGGGATAAGCTTTTAACCGATAAAAATCAAACAGATATAAAACTAGATGGTGTAAGCAAGTGGTACAGCATCCCCGAAGGACTTTCACTTCCATACAATCACAACCGAATTTCACTTGGGTATGTGGGTATAAATTATAAAAGTCAGGATAAAATTTTATATCAATATAAGTTAGAAGGCTTAGAGGAGAAGTGGGTTCCTTCAACTATAAAAACAGATGCGATATACAGCAACTTATCTCCGGCGGATTATATTTTTAAAGTACGTGCCGTTAATAAAGATGGTTATTGGAGTGAGCCTGTTTCATTTAGTTTTACCATTCGTCCACCTTGGTGGCAAACGTGGTGGTTTAGGGTTTTCTCGGTACTGTTTATTATAGCAAGCATTGTTTCATTTTTTAGATACAGAACAAATGCTTTGCGTAAAAAACAAAAAGAGCTAGAAGATATTGTGGTTGAACGTACTGCCGAAGTGGTTAGTCAGAAAGAATTGTTAGAAGAAAAAAATAAAGAAGTATTAGATAGTATTAACTATGCGCAGCGTATACAACGCAGCATACTTCCACCACCCGAAGAAATGCAAAAAGCTTTGCATAATCATTTTGTATTATATAAACCCAAGGCTATTATTAGCGGCGATTTTTATTGGATGGCGCAAGTACATACTGCCGAGAACGCAAACATGGTTGTACTGGCTGTTATAGATTGCACCGGGCATGGCGTTCCGGGCGCATTAATGAGTATTGTAGGAAATACCTTATTAAATCAAACCATCAAGAATAATGATATAAATACGCCGGCAGAAGCTTTAACTTTTTTAAATAGCGAGCTGCCGAAAAATTTAAAAGCCCAGCAAAAAGGCGAGATTATACGCGATGGTATGGATATGGTAATGTGCGCTATAAATACACAAACACGCCAATTATATTTTGCCGGAGCCAACAACAATTTATACATCTTACGCAAAGGCTCTGTTATAGAAATAAACGGAGATAAGCAAGCTATTAGCGGCTCTACCGACGATGTAAAAAAACCATTTACCAATCATAGTTTTCAATTAGAAAAAGATGATATGTTGTATTTGCTAACGGATGGTTATGCTGATCAATTTGGCGGGCCAAAAGGAAAAAAATATAAACACAAGCAATTAGAAGCTTTGTTTGTAGCCATTAGTGATAAACCGGTAGCAGAACAACGAGAAGCTTTAAATAAATCTTTTGAAGATTGGCGTGGCACACAAGAGCAGGTAGATGATGTTACTGTTATTGGGGTAAGGGTTTAACGGTATTTAATTTGTTTTCTCAACAACAACAGCTGTACCATAAGCCAACACCTCCGTTAATCCGGCCATTACTTCGTTTGCATCGTAGCGCATATTGATAATAGCATTTGCACCCATTTCGTTAGCGTGTTTAATCATTAGTTGCAAAGCCTCTTCTCTGGTTTTTTCGCAGAGCTCGGTATAGATAGAGTTTTTACCTCCAAAAATCGTCATAAACCCACCGGCCATACTTCCAAAAATACTACGTGAGCGAACGGTTATGCCTCTAACCAAACCCAGTTGCTTGGTAACTTTATATCCTTCTAAAGCGTTGCTGGTTGTAATAAGTGTTGAATTATTCATTTTGCTAATTTTTATTAAAGGTAAAACATTTTATACAATACAGCCGCTCTTTTTTCGTTATCTTTACTGGTAGTTTTTATGGCGCAGGTTGATAATATAATTATACAAAAGTTAGACGAGTTTATACGTAAGTATTACAAAAACCAATTGCTTAAAGGTTTGTTGTATAGCGTTGGCCTGGTTCTACTTTTTTATATAGGATTAAGCACTTTAGAATATTTTGCCGAGTTTGGTACAACCATACGTACCATATTATTTTACGGTTTTATTTTAACCACCGGATACGTAATTACAAAATACATTGCTATTCCGGTTTTAAAGCTTAATAGTTTTGGTTCGGTTATTTCTCACAAACAAGCAGCTGAAATTATTGGCGGTCATTTTACAAATGTGCAGGATAAATTGTTGAATGTACTACAACTTCAATCTGTAAAAGATAATTACGCTTCCCTTGACTTATTAAATGCAGGCATCAATCAAAAAATACACGAACTAAAACCTGTTCCCTTCACAGCCGCCATTGATTTAAATGAGAATAGAAAATATTTAAAGTATGTAGCCATACCGTTTTTACTGCTGTTTGTTATCTATGTTGTTAACCGAAAAATTCTTACAACCGGCACCAAGCGTTTAATTAATCACTCTACTTATTTCGAAAAAGAAGCGCCTTTTCAATTTGAAATAGAGAATAAAGATTTAAAAGCCATTCAACAACAAGATTTTATTATTCATGTAAAAACTACTGGAAGTCAATCTCCCGCAGAAGCTTTTGTTGTTATAAAAGGCAATGAGTTTAAGTTAGAAAAACAAAAAACGGATGAGTTTACATACACGTTTAAAAATGTGCAGCAGGATGTAGATTTTCAACTATCGGGCGGAGGCTTTACTTCTAAACCATATAAACTTACTGCCCTGCCAAGGCCTATTTTACTTGGCTTTGAAGCGCAATTAAAATATCCGGCATATCTTAATCGTAAAGATGAAATAGTTAGTAACACGGGCGATATGCTGGTTCCACAGGGCACAAAAATTACCTGGACATTCAACACCAAAAATAGCGATGGCATTTTATTACATTTTTCTGATTCGCTATTGGAATTAAAACCTTCGGCCGAAAATAAATTTTCGTTCGCCAAACGCTTTATGCAAAATGAAGCATACAGTATAAACACCAACAATCGCTTTGTGCAAAAAGCAGATTCGGTTAATTACGCCATTAATGTAATTCCGGATGCATACCCTGTAATTGAAATGCACGAGAAAACAGATTCCTTGCAAAAAGACATTATTTATTTTTCAGGCAACATTAAAGACGATTATGGTTTTAATCATTTTCAGTTTCATTATAAAATTTATAGCTCGGATACAAGCGGCACCTCATCAGAAAAAGCAAATGATTACGCTATGCCTTTGCAGCAAAATCAGGTAGCACAACCATTTGTACATTATATAGATATTTCTAAAATGAATTTAAAACCCGGCGATAAGGTTGAGTATTACTTTGAAGTGTGGGATAATGATGGGGTTAATGGTTCTAAATCTGCCAAAACAACTATTGCTGTTTTTAAAGCACCAACTCTTGATGAACTTGAAAAAGCAACCGATAAAAACAATGCGAACATTAAAGATGATTTAGAAGCAAGTTTAAAAAAAGCAAAAGAGTTGCAAAAAGAAATTGCCGACCTAAACAAAAAAGTATTAGAGAAAAAGCAATTAGGTTACGATGAAAAAAAGCAGTTGGAAAAATTGATGAAGAATCAAAAAGAGCTTGAGAAAAAAATAGATGACCTTAAAAAGAACAACGAGCGAAACAACGAAGAGCAAAATAAATACAAACCTCAGAACGAAAGCATTTTAGAAAAACAAAAAGAATTAGAAAAGCTTTTTGAAAACATGATGACACCCGAAATGAAAAAAATGTTTGATGAGCTGAATAAGCTGATGGATAAAATGGACAAAAATAAAGTTCAGGAAACATTAGAAAAACTAAAATTAAGCGATAAGGATATTGAAAAAGAATTAGACCGCACGCTTGAACAATTCAAGCAAATGGAAGTAGAACAAAAAATGGAAGATGTTGCCAAGAAGCTTGATGAGCTTGCCAAAAAACAAGATGATTTAAGCAAACAAATAGAAAATAAAAAAGCCGACGATAAAAATAAAACTGATGATAAAGACAATAAATCGGGCGAGCAAAAAAAGCAGGATGAAAAAAATCAATCACCAGAAAATAAAAAAGATGATGGAAATAAATCTGCCGAACAAAAACAAGATGAGCTCACTAAAAAGTTTGACGAAGTAAAAAAGGATATTGAGAAAATGAATGAGCTTAATAAAAGCATGGAAAATAAATTGCCCATGCCCGATACTAAAACTCAGGAACAAAAAGCAAGTGAGGAACAGCAAAACGCACAAGAACAATTGCAAAAAAACAACAAAAAGAATGCGGCAAAATCTCAAAAAGAAGCAGCTAATCAAATGCAGCAAATGAGTGCGCAAATGCAGCAGGCTTTAGAAAAAATGGAGCAAGAAAAAGAAGGTGAAGATGTTGATGCTGTTCGCCAAATAATGGAAAATTTATTGCATGTTTCTTTTGCCCAAGAAGACTTGGATAAAGAAATCAAAAAAACCAAAACTAACGACCCACGTTATACTAAGCTTGCGCAAAGTCAAAAACAATTACAAGACGACAGCAAAATTATTGAAGATAGTTTGTTTGCATTAAGCAAACGTAACCCCGAAATATCTGCTACAGTAAATAGAGAAATAAATGCAGTTCAATCAAACATGCAAAAATCGGTTTCTGCATTAGAAGAACGTAATAGCGGCGAAGCGCAAGTGCGCGGGCAAAATGCTATGACATCCATCAACAATTTGGCTTTAATGTTAAATGAGTCGCTTGAAAAAATGGAAGCGCAGTTAAAAGCGCAAAGTAAATCTAAACCGGGCGAAGGCGGCTCGTGCAAGAAACCCGGCAAAGGTAAAGGCGAAGGCAAGGGACAAAAACCAAGCATGGCTAACATGCGTAAAATGCAAGAACAGCTTAACAAGCAAATTGAGCAAATGAAAAAAATGCTTGAGCAACAAGGTAAAGAAGCGGGGGGTAAAAAACCCGGCGAGAAACCCGGACAACAAAAAGGTGGGACTAACCCTTATGGAAATATGCCCGGAGAAAGCGAGAGTTTAGCTAAAATGGCTGCTCAACAAGAAGCTTTGAGGCGCGCTATGCAAGAGTCTTTACAAAAGATGAAAAAAGAAGGCGGCGCACAACCCGGCGGAGATATGCTTAGCAAAATGGAGGAAACCGAAACCGATTTGGTTAACAAACGCATTACACAAGAAACTATTAAGCGTCAGCAAGAAATTATGACAAAAATGCTGGAAAGCGAAAAAGCCGAACGCCAGCAGGAAGAAGATGAAAAACGTAAAAGCAACGAAGCCAAAACTCAAGATTACGCCAACCCTGCTTTGTTTTTAGAATATCAAAAAATGAAAGAAAAAGAAACTGAACTTCTAAAAACTATTCCGGCAGATTTAACCCCTTATTACCGTCAAAAAGTAAATCAATACTTTAATGCGGTTGAGAAATAACTAATTGCCATCCTGAGCTTGTCGAAGGATGTGCATGGGTATTAACTATAATTTCCGCCCAAATGCTTCGATAAACTCAGCATGACTTCCCGATAAAACTACCGTAAATTTGTTAAAACCGACCGTTTAAGAAAAAACTACCGCCGTTTAAAAAACTACTCGCCTTTTTGCTTTGACTTACTATACCTTTACATTAGTTAATATTTATTTTATGAAAAAACTCTACACATTAATTCTTGTTGCCATTGTTACGGCAAATCTTTTTAGTCAAACCAACGGTTATACTAATTATCCGGTGGTGGTTGCGGGGAGTAATGCAACTGCTTATAATGTTAAAAACAGAAGTGCTTTTGTTATAGATAACAATGGTAATAAATGGATTGGCTTTAATTACGGTAACGCAAATTCTTTTCAATTAATATGTTACAACGGCGCCCAATGGGATACGTTCCCCGTTTTTAACGCCATCTCAGCCACCAACAAAGTAAATGCCCTTGCGGTAGATGTCAACAATAACTTATGGATTGGACACAATGCAGGCCTAACCAAATATAATGGCACAAGTTTTACTACTTACAACACTTCAAACTCAGGCATAGTTAGTGATACCGTAATTTCTTTAGCCTATGGCAACGGCAATGTATATGTTGGTACACACAAAGGTTTATCGGTTTATAACGGAACAACTTTTACCAATTACAATACAACAAATGGTATGAACAACAACACCGTTAATTGCATTACGGTAGAAAATGCAAATACCATTTGGCTTGGAAACCCATCCGGACTTGATAAATTTAACGGAAGCAATTTTGCATTTAATTATGTGGTTGCAGGCAGCACGGCCGATGCAGTAAACATTATTTATATAGATGCGCAAAACAATAAATGGATTGGCACCAATGCAAACGGCGCTATAAAGTATGATAACAGCAATTTTTACACCATGCAGCAATTGTACCCAAACACACAAGAATTTCTTGGTATAGGGCATTGGCCGGTTGTGGTAAAAACTATATGCAAAGGACCCAATGGCGGTGTTTTATTTTGTTCGCCTACAGTATCAAGTGGCACTAAAATGACTACCGGACGGAGTTATGAAATTGCAAATTCGCAATTATCAACTTATTTTAGTATCGCTCCTGTATATACCACCACAGGAAATAACCCAATTATGCAACATGATGTAGGCTCTAATAAAATATTTATTGTTAACCCTACGGGGCTTGCTAACTCTGTGTTATCCTCTTATTTCCCTATTCCTTATTCATCTTATTCACCATATCCCTTATTGGATGAAACTCCCGCTAATACCGCCTTTTTAGATGTTAATAATGTAGCAGCTTTAATAACCGATAATTCTTTACAACACTGGGATAATACAACCTCACAAACAAAATATTTTGTGCCTAAACAAAATAATACAAGCCCTTTATTTGCTTCTGCTATGTGGATAGGTGGCTGGAACAATGGTACTACCTTACATACAGCAGCTATGACTTATCGCCAAAACGGAATAGATTTTTGGCCCGGCCCGCTTGACCCCGCTACAGCCGCAATAGATACCGCTACCATGAATGCTTATAATAAGGTTTGGAAAGTTAACCGCTTTGATATTGCTAATTTTATGTATGCCTTTAGTGCAGGAAATGTACAAAACCATACGTTTATACCTTCGGCAGCTATTGTAAACTGGCCGGGCAATTCGCCTTATACCGGACAAATGTTAGCGCCTTATGTAGATAATAACAGCGATGGCTTTTATAATTACATGGATGGAGATTATCCTTTAATTAAAGGCGATCAAATGATTTGGAGCGTTTATAACGATAATGGGAACCCAATACATGGAGAAACCGGCGGAAAGGCGTTGGGTGTTGAAGTACATGCCAGTGCCTATGCCTTTACTTGTCCTAATAATGCTGATAGTAATATGGTTTTAAACAATAGCACATTTTATAATTACCAAATATTTAACCGTAGTGCCAATACGTACGACAGCACCTACATAACTTTATGGGAAGACACCGATTTGGGCAATTACCAGGATGATTACGTGGGTTGTGATGTGATGAATGATTTTGGCTATACCTATAACGGAGATAATTATGATGATGATATAATTGGTGCAAGCGGTTATCATAGCAACCTACCTGTTTTTGCCTGTAATATATTGGGTGGGCCCTTGGCTGATGCAGCCGATGGCATTGACAATAACCACAATTGCCAAATTGATGAGCCGGGAGAACGTTGCATGATGAGTGGATTTACATATTATAATAATTCAGGCGATCCTTTAACTGGCAACCCAAATCCAAACTCCCCCCAACAATACTATAACTTTATGTCAAGTAAGTGGAAAAGTGGTGCCTCCATGACTTATGCAGGATATGGAACAACAGCTGGACAAACACCTTGTAAGTATGCATACCCAGGTAATTCGGATCCTTACGGGTATGGTTTGGGTGGCAGCTGTAACATGCCAATAAGTCCTTCCATAGCTAATTGGACAGAAGTTTCAGCAGGTAATATACTCGGAGACAGGCGTTTTATGGTTAACGTAGGTAAATTTACCATGCAACCCGGTGGCATGTATGAGTTAGATTATGCCTTGGTTTTTTCTCAAGATTCTGCCAATTGCAATTCTAATAATACCTGCGTTATACCCCGCGCTGTGGCAGATAACCAACGTGTAAAACGCTGGTTTAACACAAATAACTACCCATCTTGCCTAAGTTTAGCAGGGGTTGGTATTAAACAAAATGCTGCGCCTCAATTAGATTTACAATTATATCCAAACCCGGCTAATACTAACGTATATGTAGAATTTGCTACAGCGCAAAAAAACGTAACTATTGAGGTTTTTGATATGCTGGGTAACTTAATACAAGGCTTACAGTATAACGAACTGGGCAAATATGCCATTATACCGGTTAATAATCTGCAAAGTGGCGTTTATATGGTAAAAATACAATCGGCTGCAGGCTTTGTTAACCGCAAGTTTATAAAAGAGTAGAAAATAAATGTAACCTTTTAATATCTTAGACGTATAAACTTCTGATTTGAACCAAAATGACTACCGTATTGAATAAAAAAATACAAATTAACTCTCAAACAAACCCCGAAGGGATTGTTGAACGCGCGGTTGTAGATGTTTGCGAACAAATGCACATAAGCGAAGAAAAATTTGGCAACATACTATTGGCCGTTACCGAAGCGGTTGATAATGCCATTGCGCATGGCAACAAAAACAATCCCGATAAAAACGTACAACTTTCCTACCAATCCTCTCCTAAAGAAATAACTTTTACCGTAACCGACCAAGGTCAGGGTTTTGATATTAATAACATAACCGATCCAACAAATCCTGAAAATTCCGAAAATGCCGGTAGAGGTATTTTAATTATGAAAATGTTATCTGATAAATTAGAGTTTAATAACGAAGAAAGAACAGTTTTACTTTCGTTTAATCTTAATTAATAATTCATCGCACATATTTCTACAAACTCAATATGACAGTGCGCTTAGTCAGTCTGAGCCTCTCGAAGACTTTGCGTTGCCCAACCATATCCTTCGACAAGCTCAGGATAACATGACGAGTAGATTTAAAAGAACAATCAACTAATTTTATGGCAATTACTTTTTCGGCCTCTTTAAAAACCAAAACTCCTTCTAAAAAAAAACTAAAGCTTTGGTTAATTGCCATTGCTCTTTCTGAAAAAAAGAAAATAAAAAATTTAGCGTACAATTTTTGTTCGGATGAAGAACTGTTACAGATAAATCAGCAGTTTTTAAAGCACAATACTTATACAGATATTATAACCTTTGATTATTGTGAGAACGGTTTTATTGCAGGAGAAATTTATATAAGCATCAACCGTGTTAAAGAAAATGCAGAGAAACTTAACCTAACACAAGAAGAAGAGTTGTTGCGCGTTATAGCCCATGGGTTGCTACACCTCTGTGGGTATAAAGACAAAACACCCGAACACATTAAAAAGATGCGTAGCGCAGAAAACCAAGCCATTAAATTATTTGAGAACATTTAAGCTGTCACCCTTAGCCTGTAGAAGGTTTGGGCAAGCAACGCAAATGCGTCGACAAGCTCAGCATGACTACCCTAACCGCATGCATTAATGATTAACTAATAACTTAAATCCTTTGCCGTGTACATTTACAATTTCAACCTTAGGGTCTTGCTTTAAGTATTTACGCAATTTGGTAATGTAAACATCCATACTACGGCTGTTAAAGTAATTATCATCATGCCAAATAGTTTTTAACGCAAACGACCTATCTAAAATATCGTTTTGGTTAATGGCTAATAAGCGCAACAACTGCCCTTCTTTGGTAGTTAGCTTAACATCATCTGTACCGCCTTTAAGCAATTGGGTTTCGGTATTAAACCTGTATTTACCAATTATAAATTCGGTTTGCGTGTTTTCTAAAGCCTGTGCTTTCATACTACGGCGCAAAACGGCATGTATGCGGGCTAACAACTCTTCTGTACTAAACGGCTTGGTCATATAATCATCGCCGCCAGCGCTAAAGCCTTCAATGGTATCTTCTTTCATTGATTTAGCGGTTAGAAAGATAATAGGCACCTGCTTGTTGCTTACACGTATTTCTTTAGCCAAGGTAAAGCCATCTTTTAATGGCATCATTACATCCAGCAAACACAAATCGTAACTGTGTTTACAAAACCTATCAAAGGCTTCTTTGCCATTAACGGCAAGGGTTACGGCATATCCTTTTGCCTGAAGATATTCTTCTAAAAGAAGTCCTAAATTTGGGTCATCTTCGGCTAAAAGTATTTTTATTTTTTCGGTGCTCATGGTGTGTTGGTTTATGTGTGTTAGTTTATGTTTTCTGCTTTAAATGGAATGTATATTTTAAAGGTACTGCCTTTTCCTAATTCGCTATCAACCGATATTTGTCCGCCATGTTTTACTACAATAGCCCGTACATAACTTAATCCAAGTCCAAAACCTTTTATGTTATGCACATTTCCGGTTGATACACGATAAAATTGATCAAATATTTTTTTTGCATCGTCTTTGCTGATGCCTATGCCGTTATCTTTTACAGATAATAAAATCCCATCCGAAATATTTTCGGTGCTGATAATAATATCGGGTATTTCTTTAGAATATTTTACGGCATTATCCAACAAATTGAGAACAATATTGGTAATATGCACTTTATCGGCCAGTATAGTTGCTTTTTTAGCAGCTAAATTAGACTGTAGTTTGCCATGTTTTTGTTCAACTTGTAGTTGAATTTTTTCTACGGCAGATTGTATAAGTTCGTGTAAATCAAAATCACTGCGTTGTAACTTAAAATCTCCTTTGTCTAAAACAGCTGTTTGTAAAATACTTTCTACCAATACCCCTAAGCGTTTATTTTCTTCGCGAATCATTTTGGTAAAGCGCTCCAGTTTTTCGGGTGTTTTAGTTATAGACGCATCTGAAAGAATCTCGCCCGCCAGGGCAATAGTAGAAATAGGTGTTTTAAACTCATGTGTCATATTACTGATAAAATCGTTTTTTATCTCGGTATATTTTTTTTGTTTTCTGATGGTGTTTATGGTGTAGAAAAATGCCAGAACCAGCGAAAGAATGATAATAGCAGAGATAGAAAGTGTAGCCCACATGGTTCGCAACAAATAATTTTGCTCATCCGGAAACTGAATAGTTAGGTAAAGAGGTGTTACAAAAACATTATTAGGCGACAGGTTTATTCTAAAAATGTGTTTATCCGGATCTAAATTAACAAAGCCGTGTTTGCGATAGCGAATAGATGTTTTTTGATTTAACGTGTCGTTTTTTTGTGCCGGGTGTATCCAGCTTGTGTAATCGGCATAAATGCCTTTTTGGTGCAACTCGCTGCGTAACAAAGAATCTAAGGTAAGGGTATCTATACTTGGCTTATATTCTTTGTAAATGTTGATGCTTATCAGCTCATCAAATAAATCGCTAAACATTTCGGCTCGTTTTTCTACCAGTTCTGATTTTAGTTTTTCGTAATCAGAAGCACTATCAGCAAATTCTACCGGAAAATCAATAATGTTGTTTATAGAATCGCCTTCATATTGGCGCTCTTTAATAGAACTGGTAATAACTCCGTTAGAATCTATCGAAAATTCTTCTAAAATTTTAACTTTTATTTTTTCTTTGCTTAACGCACTGGCGGGCGTTCTTTGTGCAATGCCATGCTTATATAGTTTTATTTTTTTCTTGATTTTAGCCGCATTTGTAAGCTTTTCCAGCTTATCTACCACATTATCCATGGCCTCATGCACATCGCGCCTAAACTCGTCTTTTTTTAACAATACCGCATTTTTTATCCAAAACAATTGTATACCCACAAGTGCTATAAGCGCTATAGAAACTATAAAGGTTATGAGGGTTAAATTTTGGCGTACCATGTACCTTACAAAGGTATTTAACACATTATCTTAACAAAGCGTTTAACCTTTTTTAACCCAAAAACAGCTCTTTTATAGATAAATCTAATTTTCGACAGGCTTAATATTAAGATTTGTCTGCAAACTGTATTTGTGTAAATTTGCGCTTCGTTTTTAAAACATAAATCAATATGAAAATATTAGTAGCTATTAGTAACGTGCCCGATACTACCACTAAAATTACTTTTAGTGATAACGACACCAAGTTTAATACTGCCGGCGTGCAGTTCATTATTAACCCATACGACGAATGGTATGCTCTAGTAAAAGCCCTTGAATTGAAAGAAGCCGGTAAAGCAACCACCGTAACTTTATTTCACGTTGGTTTAGCAGAAAGCGAAGCAACAATTCGTAAAGGATTTGCTTTGGGCGCAGATGACGCTATACGCGTTAATGCAGAAAGCCCTGATTCATTCTTTGTTGCAGAACAAATTGCAAAATACGCTAAAGAAAACGCTTACGATTTAATCTTAGTTGGTAAAGAAACGATTAACTACAACGGTTCTTCGGTTGGTGGTATGATTGGTGGTTTACTTGATTTTCCTTTTGTATCATTAGCCACTAAATTAGATATAAACGGAACTACCGCTACTATCGAACACGATATTGACGGCGGCATACAAGTAGTGGAATGCCCTACCCCACTTGTTATTTCTTGCTCTAAAGGCATGGCAGAACAACGCATACCAAACATGCGCGGCATTATGGCGGCTCGTACTAAACCAATTACAGTTGTGGAAGCCAGCACAGATGCACCATTAACTAATATTAAATCGTTTACATTAACTGCCGGTAGAACTACTTGCAAATACATTGATGCAAACAATGTAGATGAGTTGGTAAGCTTATTACACAACGAAGCAAAAGTTATTTAATTCAATAGAACTTATAAAATTTAAGATATGTCAGTATTAGTTTATATAGAAATTGCCAAGGGAAAAGTAAAAAAAGCTTCGTTAGAAGCCATCAATTACGCCGCTCAAATTGCTACTCAATTAGGCACAACTGCTACAGCTATTGCATTTAATGCAGACGCTGCACAAACCGAAGAAATTGGTAAAGCCGGAGCTAAAAAAGTATTAGTTGTAAAAGGAGATCAATACAAAACCAATGATGCTGTTTATTTAAGCGCAGCGGTTGAACAAGCAGCAAAAGCTGAAGGCGCAAAGGTTATCATTACTTCGTTTGATGTTACCGGAAAGTCTTTAGCACCAAGATTATCTGCTAAATTAAAAGCCGGATTAGTTGCCGGAGCGGTTGATTATCCTACTGTAAACGGAAACGTTTTAGAGGTTAAGAAAAACGTATTTTCTGGTAAAGCAACAGCTACTTATACCATCAATTCTGACGTGAAAATTATTTCTTTAATGCCAAATAGTTTTCCTGTAAAATTAACTGATAATAAGGCTGAAGTAGCTGATTTTGCAGTTGATTTAGGTGGAATCACTTCAAAAATTGTTATAAAAGAAACAAAATCTACTGATACTGCAGGCATGGTTCCGTTACCGGAGGCCGAATTAGTTGTATCTGCGGGTCGTGGTTTAAAAGGCCCTGAAAACTGGGGTATTATTGAAGATTTAGCTAAAGCTATTGGGGCTACAACCGCGTGTTCTCGCCCGGTTGCTGATATGCATTGGCGCCCGCATCATGAACACGTTGGACAAACAGGTATCGCTATTCGTCCAAATTTATACATTGCCATTGGTATTTCGGGTGCAATTCAGCATTTAGCGGGCGTTAACGGCAGCAAAACTATTGTGGTAATTAACACCGATAAAGAAGCGCCGTTTTTTAAATCAGCTGATTATGGTATTGTTGGAGATGCTTTTGAGGTAGTTCCAAAACTGACTGAAGCCATTAAAAAATTAAAGGCTAACAATTAAAAAAATAGTAAATTAGTTGGCTCTTAATGAAGAAAGTACCCTTAGATATTGTTGGATTAAGTTATAGCCAAACGCAAACTGGAGCTTATGCTTTAGTGCTTGGCGAAGTAAGTGGAAAACGCCGTTTGCCTATTATTATTGGTGCTTTTGAGGCTCAGGCTATTGCCATTGAGTTAGAAAAAATGACTCCAAGTCGTCCATTAACACACGATTTATTTAAAACCTTTGCCGAAACATTTAGCATTAACGTAACCGAGGTTATTATTTATAATTTGGTAGAAGGTATTTTTTACGCCAAACTTATTTGTAACGATGCTACCCAGCAAGATTACGAAATAGATGCGCGTACAAGCGATGCTATTGCCTTGGCAGTTCGTTTTGCTTGTCCGATTTATACTTACGAATTTATTTTATCGAGTGCCGGTATTATTTTGGAGGACGAATCATTACCTTCTTCTTCTGAAAACGAAGGAGAGCTTGGTGAAGAAGTGGCAGAGCATGTTTCTGGCAGAGATGATAACGAATATCACAGCAAATCTACCGAAGAGCTTAAAACACTTTTGCAAACCGCTTTAGATGATGAGCAATACGAGCTTGCGTCTAAAATACGTGACGAGCTGAATCAACGTAAGCAATCGTAAAAAATTTAATGAGAAAAATTTTTGTAACCGGCATTAGTACAGGCGTTGGTAAAACAATAGTTTCTGCTGTTTTAACGCAAGCCTTAAAAGCCGATTACTGGAAACCAGTGCAAACAGGCACCGAGCTTGATAATGACACCGAACGTGTAAAAAAATTGGTTACAAACCCAAGTTCTGTTTTTCATAAAGAAAGTTATTCTTTAAAAGCAGGTATTGCACCGCACGCCGCAGCCAAAGCAGAAAACATACATATTGAATTAGAAAATTTCCATATTCCTGAAACAAATAATACCTTAGTTATAGAAGGGGCAGGCGGGTTGTTTGTTCCGCTAAATGAAAAAGATTTTATAATTGATCTCATACAAAAGCTCGACACAGAAGTCGTTTTGGTGGTGCAAAATTATTTGGGAAGCATTAACCATACTTTACTTTCTATCGATGCACTAAAAAACAGAAACATAAAATTACTGGGTATTATTATTAGTGGCATTGAAAACAAACTATCCGAAGAAGTTATCTTACAACACAGCGGCGTAAAATTATTGGGTCGTGTACATAAAGAAGTACACATTAATGCCGATACCATTAAAAAATACGAAACCGAATTTTCTACCATCTAATGGGCGCCAGTAAAGCACAACAAAAGGATTTGCAATATGTTTGGCATCCTTTTACCCATTTAAAGTACGCCGAAACACCTATTAACATTATCCGTTCAGAAGGTTCTTATTATTTTGATGAGAATGGTAATAAATACATAGATGGTATTTCTTCTTGGTGGGTAAACTTACACGGACACTCACACCCTTACATTGCACAAAAAGTTTACGAGCAATTAAACACAAACGCACACAGTATTTTTAGTGGCTTTACACACCCCGGCGCTATAGAGCTTTCTGAACGTTTGCTAAATCATTTGCCCACTAATTTTTCTAAAGTTTTTTTTAGTGATAATGGCTCTACCTCTGTTGAGGTGGCGCTAAAAATGACTTTGCAATATTTTCATAACCAAAATAAAAGCAAAACAAAAATTATTGCTTTTGAAAACGCCTACCACGGCGATACCTTTGGCAGCATGAGTGTTGGCGAGCGTAATGTTTTTACAAGCGCTTTTTCTCCGTTGTTATTTGATGTGCTTCGTTTACCTGTTCCGACCAAAGAAAACATAGATGAAGTAAAACAAAAATTAAATCAGTTTATAGAAAGCGGAAATGTTTGTGCATTTATTTTTGAACCATTAATATTAGGTGCGGGCGGCTCTATGCAAATGTATGAAGCTGCCTTATTAGATGAACTTATTTTATTATGCAAGCATAACAATATTATTTGCATTGCAGATGAGGTAATGACGGGCTTTTACAGAATAGGCAAATTTTTTGCAACCGATTATTTAACCAACAAACCAGATATTATTTGTTTAAGTAAAGGCATTACCGGTGGTGTAATGCCTCTTGGAGTTACGGTTTGCGCAAAGTTTATATACGATGCATACATTAGTACCGACAAGCATAAAACATTTTTCCACGGGCATAGTTACACGGCAAATCCAACAGCCTGCGCTGCCGCTTTAGCCAGTATGGATTTATTAGAGAAAGAAGAAACCTGGAAAAACATCCAGCAAATTGCTTCATCTCATGCAGCTTTTAAAAGAAAAATTAAATCACATAAAAACATTTTATCAGCCAGGAATTTAGGAACAATTATTGCCATAGAAATTAAAACACCCGAAGAAAGTGGCTACCTAAACAATTTGGCAGAAAAAATTTCAAGCTACTTTATTCAGCGTGGAATTTTACTTCGTCCGCTTGGTAATGTGTTATATATCCTTCCCCCTTATTGCATTTCGCAAAATGATTTGACGTATATTTATACTTGTA
>CAIXZI010000420.1 GCA_903923915.1 uncultured Bacteroidota bacterium | reverse complement strand
TTACATTGAGATGCTTCTGAATAATTCTGAGGTGCTTCCGAACTACTCCGAGATGCCTCCGCGTTACATTGAGATGCTTCTGAATAACTCTGAGGTGCTTCTGAACTACTCCGAGATGTCTCCGCGTTACAATGAGATGCTTCTGAATAACCCTGAGGTGCTTCTGAACTACTCCGAGATGCCTCCGCGTTACATTGAGATGCCTCCGAACTACTTTGAGCCGTCACTGCGCAAATTTAAATTTATATATGCCGCTTGGCTGGGCGCTAAAAGAAAAAACATAAAGTGAGTAATCTGTTTTATTTTATCGAATCTAAATTTATTGTTATTGTCAATAGAGTAATAAGCTTACAGAAATGAGTAAATTACTCTATACTACCTTATAATGCACAATGTTAAATTTGGCATAACTATATTCAATTTATAGGACTGAAAATTAAACATCGGTTTATGAAAAAAATTACTTTTAAAATTTATCTATTAGTTGTGCTTTTATCGCTTGGCACTATAACTACAAAAGGGCAGAACCTTGTTCTAAATCCAAGCTTTGAAACTTTTACAGGCGGTTGTGGCTTTGCAGGTTACTCAAGTTTGACCAACTGGTACAACCCCTCTCCCCCTCCAATTGATAGTTGCTCATCTCCCGACTGGTACGCTACTTGTGGTTCATTACCTTTTAACCAAGCTCCTAACGCCTACTTTGGTAATCAAGCACCACATAGTGGAAATGCTTATGCCGGGTTTATTTTAAAAGATGGATCCAGCGCTAATTACCGTGAGTATGTAGAAGGAAAATTCTCAAGCCCTTTAACAGCAGGGCAAACTTATTGCGTTTCTTTTTATATTTCTTTAGGCGATAAAGCTTATTTGTATTGCAATAATTTTGGAGCTTATCTTTCTAATACATTAACAACATTCCCTTGGAACAATTGCAGCGCAACAGCACCTCTTCCTTTTACTCCGCAAATAAATTACACCTGTACTATTACAGATACTTCAAATTGGGTAAGGGTTCAGGGGAATTATGTTGCTGTGGGAGGAGAACAATATATTACAATTGGTAATTTTTTTAACGACGGAGCTACCACATCAGGCAATAACCCTGGAGGAAGTTTTTTTGGCGGCCCATTTGCTTATTATTATATAGATGATGTAAGTGTTCTTCCAGGAACATGTTGCGCTGCTGATATAGCACCGCCACCATCTATCTGTCTTAATGCACCTTCTACAACACTAACAGCAACAGGTAGCGGAAGCGGTGCTTGCGCGCAAGCAGTATCAGGCACGTGGAGCGGAGCCGGAATAACAAATGCAACTACAGGTGTTTTTAATCCTACTACAGCTGGTACAGGCACGCATGTTGTTACTTATTCGTTAGCTTGCGGATATGCAACAACTACAACCATAACTGTTAACCCTTGCAGTATTGTGGTATGTAAAGATGGTAGTGGAAATTTAACTGCATCAGGTGGTGTACCTAATTACAACTGGTACAAACCAACAACATATACAAATTGTAGCGGATGTTTTGGCGGTGTGTGTAACCCTATATTTTGCCCAGGGGTAGTTAGTACATCATTAACTCCGGTGGCAAGTAATACAGCCACAGTAACCCCACCAAGCTATCCAATCATTGTGTATGATAACGGAGGAAGCACCTATACCGTAACATCTGCAGCATCAGTACCTACATGTTCTGTTACGGCATGCCCTTCGCTTACGGTATCAGCCACTTCACAAACAGTAACTTGTTTTGGAGCCAGTAATGGGTCTGCCACATTAACCACCAGCGGTGGCACAGGGCCATACACGTACACTTGGTCGCCGGGCAACCTTACCGGGGCAAGTCAATCTTCTTTAGCAGCAAATACATATACCATAAGTGTAAAAGATAATAATGGTTGCACGGGCACAGGCACTGTAACTATTACGCAACCGGCATCGGCTTTAACGGCATCCGTTACAGATAGTCAGCCTGCAAGTTGTGGTTTACATAATGGATCGGCCAACTCAGGCGCAAGCGGCGGAACACCTTCATATACATACAGTTGGTCTCCTTATGGAGGCTCAGCGGCTAATGCAGTTAACTTAGGCGGAGGCACTTATACTATTGCTGTTACAGATGCAAATGGATGTGTAGCCACAGCCACTGTGCTTATTGGCAATACTATTACCACACCAACAGTTACTGTAAGCAGCGCAACTATTTGTGCCGGAAGCTCAGCAACCTTAACCGCCAGCGGCGCAACTTCTTATACCTGGAACGCAGCACCTGAATTAAGCACCACCACCGGTTCTGTTGTAGTAGCAAGTCCTACGGTTAATGCCTCATACTCAGTTACAGGTGGAGTAGGAAGTTGTACGGCATCTGCAGTATCAGATGTTACAGTAAATGGTATTCCAACATTAACGGTTACTGCACCTGCTTTAGTTTGTTTAGGTCAAACTATTAACCTCGGTGTTAGCCCTTCGGCTACAAGCTATACCTGGAGCGGGCCAAACAGTTTTAGTGATAACACACAAAACCCAAGTATTCCAAATGCTGCAGCAGCCAATAGCGGAACGTATAGTATAACCGTAACCGATAACGGATGTAATTCTACAAGCAGTGTAAGTGTAACGGTTGTAGCAAATCCAAGCATCACAGTAAACTCAGCAGCTATATGTATTGGCGATTCGGTAACATTAACCGCAACAGGAGCAAGTACCTATTCATGGTCTCCTGCTACGGGATTAAGTATAACTACCGGAAGTGTAGTAACTACTAAGCCAAGCACATTAACCATATATACCGTAACAGGAACAGTAGGTACGTGTACCGCACAAGCAGGCACGGCAACCGTAACAGTAAACACACCGCCAACAGTATCCGTTAACAGCGCTACTATTTGTGCAGGAAGTGCTGCTACCTTAACAGCCACGGGTGCAAATACATATACATGGTCGCCTTCTACAGGGTTAAGTGCAACTACAGGAAGTGTAGTAAATGCTTCGCCTGTAACACCAAGTACTTATTCGGTAATTGGTACTGATGTTAATGGCTGTAAAGATACAGCTACTGCAGATATAGCAGTTAATGCAACACCAACCGTTACTGTAAACAGCGCTATCATTTGTCAAGGAGATTCTGCTGCATTAACAGCAGGAGGCGCTACATCATACACCTGGACACCATCTACAGGTTTAAGTGCTACCACCGGCACATTAGTAATGGCAAGCCCTGCAGGCATTATTACAAATTATAGCGTAACAGGTACTACGGGCTTATGCTCTAATACAGCTGTGGCAACTGTAACTGTAATACCTACTCAAACCATAACCATTACGCCAAGTGCAAACCCTATTTGTGCAGGCACTACGGCTACCTTAATTGCCAACGGTGCATCTACTTACACGTGGAGTCCGGCTGGTGGGTTAAGCAGTATATCAGGATCAACGGTTACTATAACACCAAGCACAAACGTTACTTATACCGTATCGGGTAGTGTAGGAACTTGTTCGGCAGTTCCGGCAGTAATAACAGAAACTGTAAATCCGCTTCCAACATTAACTATAACACCAAATGCAGCCGTTTGCTTAGGCGATTCGACTATGCTGATGATAAGTGGTGCTACTACGTATAGCTGGGCGCCTTCAACAGGTTTAAGTTCAACTACAGCAACCATGGTTATGGCAAGCCCAGCAAACACCACTACTTATAATGTAACAGGAATAACCAATAACTGTCCTTCAACGGCATCAGTTGTAGTAACGGTAAATCCATTACCAATATTTACGGTAAACAGTGCAAGTATATGTGCAGGAAATTCTACTGTGTTAACAGCATCAAGCAATACCCCAACATACACTTGGTCGCCTTCAACAGGATTAAGCGCAACTACCGGAAGTGTTGTTACAGCTAATCCAACATCCAATCAAACCTATACTATAACAGGCACTTTGGGTACTTGTACATCGGTGGCAGTTGCCTCGGTAACGGTAGTTCCTAATCCCACTGTAACTGTAAATTCGGCAACTATTTGTGCGGGAAGTTCAACAGCCTTAACGGCTAATGGTGCAAATGTTTATAGCTGGTCTCCTTCTACAGGATTAAGTTCAACAACAGCTAGTGTAGTAACTGCAAGTCCTGCAAACACAACAACATATACTGTAATAGGCAGCGTTAGCACGTGTACAAGTGTTGCCACATCAATAGTAACAGTAAATGCTTTACCAACTGTTAATGCAGGACTTGATGCTGCAATTTGTAAAGGAGATTCTGCTCATCTATTATCAACAGGTGCAGATACGTATGTTTGGACACCTGCCGCAGGGTTAAATAATAATACAATAGCTAACCCTACTGCATCGCCAAGCACATCAACAAATTATACCGTTGTAGGGACCAATACAGTAACGGGTTGTACCAAGGCTGATGTGGTTACAGTAACTACATCAACCATACAAGCAACGCTATCAGCTAACCCAACAACAGGAGATGCACCTTTAACGGTAACCTTTGGTGCCAACGGTGGCGCAACTACTTACCATTGGAATTATGGTAACGGCACTATTGTAAATGCAGGAGATACTACACAAACTATCTATCCAAACACAGGCACATACACGGCAACTGTTATAGAAACATCTGCTGCAGGTTGCAAGGATACTGCATCTGTTACTATTATTATAACAGAAGGTTATGCCATCGTTATACCAAATATTATTACGCCTAACGGAGATAACACAAACGATTACTTCTTTGTTAAACACGAAGGTATATCTGCTTTAGAAATGGTAATTTACGACAGATGGGGTTTACAAATGTGGCAATCTTCATCGCTTAACGGCACTTGGGATGGAACACATAGCGGCAAAGTAGTTCCTGAAGGAGTTTATTTTTACCTGATAAAAGCCACCAGTGGCAAAACAGGAGCTACTAAAGATTACCAAGGGTATATAACACTGATTAAGTAAAGTTAGCCGCAGATTGCACAGATGCGCACAGATTTATTATCCGTGTTAATTTGCGTAATCTGTGGCTTTAAACTTTATTTAAGGGTTTTTAGTAAGGAAATCTTTAATTATCAAATCGCATTTTTTGATTGATTTTTTAAGCCACTCGATATAAATATCTTGTTTTTCTTTTTCTGCTAAATAAGGATTTGGAATTTGCTTGCGTATTTTATTGCTGAACTCATTCATACACATAGCGGCGCAAACACTTATGTTAAAGCTTTCGGTAAAACCATACATGGGTATTTTTACAAACTCATCAGCCATATCAAAAATATCCTGCGATATGCCTTCTTTTTCTGTACCAAAAACAAGTGCAAATTTTTGCGTTACATTAAAATCGTAAATGGTCTTGTCATTTTTATGTGGAGTAGTTGCTACAATTTTAAACCCTTGTTGTTTTAATTCACCAAGAGTTTCTCGGGTATTTTTATGTCGATGTATGTTTAACCATTGCGATGCACCTAAGGCCACATCGTCAGATACTTTATAAAAATTACGCGTTTCTATAAAATGTACATTTTGTATGCCAAAGCAATCAACACTACGCAACACCGCACTTGCATTATGTGCCTGATAAATGTCTTCCAACACAATATGCATGTGCCCTATTCGCTCAGCAATTACTTCATCAAAGCGTTTTAATCTTTCATCGCTGACAAACGTTTTTAAATATTCAAGAAGCGCTTGCTTTTTTGTTGAATCTAAATTTTCTAACACAAGCAAAAATTAAAATTTAAGGTAAGGCATTAAACCATGCAAGCCACCTTCGCGTCCAAAGCCACTTTCTTTATAACCACCAAACGGAGAAGTAGGATCGAATTTATTATAGGTATTTGCCCAAATAACACCGGCACGCAGCTTGCCTGTCATGTTAAATATTTTAGAGCCTTTATCTGTCCACACACCTGCACTTAAACCATACGGAATATTATTTGCTTTTTCAATCACTTCTTCAATAGTTCGGAAAGTTTGTACGGCTAACACAGGGCCAAAAATTTCTTCCTGCACAATGCGATGTGATTGCGAGGCGTGTAAAAACAAAGTCGGTTTACAGAAATAACCTTTTTTAGGCATTGAGCAATTTGACTGAAATATTTCCGCGCCTTCATTGTTACCTAATTTTATGTAATGATTTATTTTATCTAATTGCTCTTTTGAGTTGATAGCACCAACGTCGGTATTTTTATCCATCGGATCGCCCACAATAAGCGTATCCATGCGATCTTTCAGCTTACGGATTAATTCATCAGCAATACCTTCTTGAACAAATAAACGAGAACCCGCGCAACACACATGCCCTTGATTAAAAAATATACCGTTTACAATTCCTTCAACAGCTTGATCGATAGGGGCATCATCAAAAACAATGTTGGCAGCCTTACCGCCTAACTCAAGCGTTATTTTTTTATCGGTTCCGGCAATAGATTTTTGAATTAGTTTTCCCACATCTGTACTTCCGGTAAAGGCAACTTTATTTACGTTTGGATGGTTTACAATAGCGGCGCCCGTTTTACCAAAGCCTGTAATAATATTTACCACACCATCGGGCAAACCACTTTCCTGAATAATTTCAGCAAGCTTTAATGCTGTAAGCGGAGTAGTTTCAGCAGGTTTTAAAACAACCGTATTGCCTGTAGCTAATGCCGGAGCAATTTTCCAGGCAGCCATTAATAAAGGAAAATTCCATGGGATGATTTGTCCGGCTACACCAAGCGATTGCGGGTTTCTTCCAGGGAAAGCATACTCTAATTTATCTGCCCAACCTGCGTAATAGAAGAAATGATTAGCAGCCAAAGGCACATCAATGTCTCTGCTTTCACGAATGGGTTTACCACCGTTCATGCTTTCAATAACAGCTAACTCGCGCGAGCGCTCTTGTATCATTCTCGCAATACGGAAAATATATTTTGCGCGCTCTTTAGCGGGCATTTTTTTCCAGGTTTTATCATAGGCGTTACGTGCAGCTTTAACTGCTAAGTCAACATCTTTTTCATCGGCCTCCGCAACTTCAGCTAATTTCTGTTCGGTTGATGGAGAAATCGTATCAAAATATTTTCCTTTGGTTGGTTTTACAAATTTGCCTCCAATAAATAAATCGTATTTTTTATTTAAGTGAATGTGTTTGCTATCCTCGGGTGCAGGGGCATAAGCCCAGTTGCCCATTAAATCTAATTTTGGTTCTTCTTTCTTTGCCATAAAATTTTTTAATCAACGCTTATATAATCTTTTGAATAGTAAACACCTTTTGCTTCTTTTTCTAATTGCAAAATAATATCGTTAGCTAAGCTGCTTGCGCCAAAACGAAACCATTCGTTAGTCATCCATTTAGAGCCCAATGTTTCGCTTACCATAACTAAATATTGCAACGCATTTTTAGAAGTTGAAATTCCACCCGCAGGCTTCATGCCAATCATAATGCCTGTTTTGTAATAATAATCTTTAATAGCTTGCAACATTACCAAAGTAACTGGCATGGTAGCCGCAGGCTGAATTTTTCCGGTAGATGTTTTTATAAAATCTGCACCGGCATACATAGCAATATCACTTGCACGACGAACATTATCTAAGGTAGATAATTCTCCGGTTTCTAAAATAACTTTTAAACGTGCTTTGCCGCAGGCTTCTTTAATGGCTGCAATTTCATCAAAAACAAAATTGTAGTTGCCACTTAAAAATTCTCCGCGAGAAATTACCATATCAATTTCATCCGCACCATTATCAACGGCAAATTTTGTGTCTAATAATTTTATTTCTAAAGTAGAGTTTCCGCTTGGAAAAGCGGTGGCAACTGAAGCTACCTTTACATTACTTCCTTTTAAAGCATCTTTAGCTGTTTTTACGTGCGTTGGATAAACACATACTGCCGCAACTGTTGGTATGCCCCCTAAAGAATCGCAAGGGTGCATGGCTTTGTAACACATTTGTTTAACCTTGCCGGGAGTATCTTTTCCTTCAAGCGTAGTCAAATCAATCATGTTCAGCGCCAATTTTAAGCCCTGCAATTTTGATTGTTTTTTTATACTTCGTGTATTAAAACGCGCTACACGTTCTTCTACACTAACTTGGTCGATAGTGGGTGATTGTCTAAAATCGGGAGTTGCTTTTTTCATAGTAAATCAAACCCAAAAGTAATGATTATTTGATACTTTGCAGATTCTAAATGTCAATATTTGCGTTAGGGATGGTAGCGAAAATCATTTTATGGTAATCCATAAAATATTGCAGCGAACAGCCCGACGCTGTAATCAGCGGAACGCCCAAATAAGCAAGAATTAACTTAAAACTTTCTTACTTTCGTAGCATGATTCAATTCGAAAAAATTAAGTTAAAAAATAATCTTACTCTAATTATTCATCAAGATAAAAGCACGCCAATGGCTTGTGTAAATATTTTATATAATGTGGGTGCACGTGATGAAGATGAAAGTAAAACAGGTTTTGCGCATTTGTTTGAACATTTAATGTTTGGTGGAAGTATTAATATACCCAACTACGATGAGCCCTTGCAATTGGTAGGCGGCGAGAACAATGCCTTTACCACAAACGATATAACAAACTATTACTGCACCGTACCATCTGAAAATTTAGAAACTGCTTTTTGGTTGGAAAGTGATAGAATGTTAAGTCTGGCATTTACCGATAAAAGCCTGGAAGTGCAGCGCAGCGTGGTTATTGAAGAGTTTAAGCAACGATATTTAAACCAACCTTATGGTGATGTTTGGTTGTTGTTGCGTCCGCTTGCTTACAAAGTGCATCCTTATAAATGGAGCACTATTGGCAAAGAAATTTCGCATATTGAAAATGCAGTGATGGGTGATGTTAAAGCATTTTTTAAAGAACATTATTGTCCGGCTAATGCCATTTTGGTTGTTGCGGGAGATGTGGAAAGAGAAAATGTTATTGCACTTGCCGAAAAATGGTTTGAGCCAATTGCTGCAGGAGTAGCAACCGTACGTAATCTCCCTAAAGAACCTCAGCAAACAGAAGAACGCACTTTAACCGTTCATCGTGATGTGCCTCAAAATGCTATTTACAAAGCGTATCACATGTGCGCGCGTGTTGATGAAGAGTATCACACCGTTGATATTATGTCGGATATTTTATCGAGAGGAAATTCATCTCGTTTATATAAAGAGTTGGTAAAAGATAAAAAACTTTTTTCTGATTTAAACGCTTATGTAATGGGCGATTTTGATAATGGTCTGTTTGTTATCTCAGGTAAATTAAGTGACGGAGTTACTGTAAAGCAAGCTGAACAAGGCATTGAAGTTGAATTACAAAAAATAAAAACAGAAGCTATACCTGCCGACGAATTACAGAAATGTAAAAACAAAACTGAATCTACTATTATTTTTTCAGAGGCTGATGTGCTAAATAAAGCCACCAACTTAGCCATATCAGAGCTTTTGGGCGATGCTAATTTAATTAATGAAGAAACCGAAAAGTACCAACAGGTTACTGCCGAAGGGGTTAAAAAGGTTGCCAATAAAATTTTACAGAAAGAAAATTGTTCAACGCTTTATTATTTAAAAAAATAAAACCTTCGTCACACTGAGCCTATCGAAGTGCCGCCAACGCAGATGTTTCGACAAGCTCAACATGACAACACATTAAAAAGTAAACATTGAAAGCCATTACATACATAGAGACCAATTTTAATAAACTGTTTTGGTTGTTATGCGGCGTTTTGTTTATATTGATAGCATTGCGTGCTTTTTTTATTCCGTTTAGCCATGATGAGGCAGCAACTTTTTTCTTTTATGTGCAAAGCAATGATTACCTGCCTTACCAAGCGCACATATACACCAACAACCATGTTTTAAATAGTGCGTTAGCTAATTTGTGTTATCATATAGCGGGTTCAAACAGGTTTGTTTTACGCTTACCAAATATTTTTTCTTTTCTGTTATTATGCGTTGGTGTTTTTAAACATTTCAAACATTTAAAAACCGTTTACGCAAAAATTATACTGGTTACGTTTTTTCTTCTTACTATAAATTTTCTCGATTTTTTTGAATTGTGTCGCGGATATGGTTTATCATTTGCATTCATTGTTATTGGCTGCGCCTATTTAATGGATTATCTCCAAGATAAAAAAACAAAAGATTTTATTCTCTTTTCTGTTTGTTTGCAACTGGCTTTAGGCGCTAATTTAATTTTAGTGGTGCTGCTAACCATCATGTTGTTTTTCATTTTTGTGTTTCAAATTAAAAACAAATTGCTTTTTAAACCTGCAACAATCATTACTCAAATTCTCAATATTTTAGTTTTAATTTTCTGGGTAAAATTTTCTTTCTTTTATAAAGAGCAAGGTGTGCTTGATTCAGGCGTTGGAGATAATTACTGGGAAGTAAGCTTTAAAACATTAATGTTTTTTATTTTTGGCACAAACGCCATATGGATACAAGTATTGATTTTACTTGCTTTTGTAGGCATTTTGTTTGCTGCTATTAAAACATTTTTTCAATCTCCTATTTCAATTGACAAATTGTTTACACCCAAGTTATTTTACACACTTGTTTTAGTAATAATAATTGCTGCATTTTACATTCAAAAGAAATTGTTAGATGTAAACTTTCCGGAAGATCGAACGGGCGTGTTTTTTTACTTGTTGTTTGTGTTAAGCTTTGCGTTTGTTATTGATTCTATTTCTATAAAAATTTCGAGGGTAGTTTCTTTTGCTTTATTAATTCCCTCTCTCCTATTTTTCATTTTTACTTATAACGTGCACGATTTTTCTTCTTCATTTTATCATACCATTCCAAAATCAATTTACGATAAACTCGTAAATGAATTTAAAAAAGAAGGCAAAATAATTACCATTGGTGGGCATCGTATTCGCGAAATGGATTATGCTTTTTTAAATTATCGAGGCAACTCGGTTCTTAATTGCATGAATAACGACGAGCAAATGGTTATGAATTGTGATTATTATTTAGCGTTGAAAAGTGAGAAACCTTATTATAAATACTTTTACGATGAAATTGCCTATGATAATGCCTGGGATAGAGCCTTGCTTAAACGTAAAGAAAAAATACAACGCAACGAATTATATAAAGTGCCTGATTTACCTAAGACATATAAAGGCAATGGAGAGTTTTTTGAATTTTTTAGATTGAAAGATTCTGTTTTAAAAACAAG
>CAIXZI010000419.1 GCA_903923915.1 uncultured Bacteroidota bacterium | reverse complement strand
TTGCATTCCGACCTAAAAATAGCTGAAATTTATGGGCTTGAAAATTGGGTTACTAAAAATATTTTACTATTAAAGAAAATAAACTGTCCTTATTTTATCGTTACTGAGGCCGAACTGGCTCGTATCAGCGCTTTACAAGCTCCAAACGAAGTATTAGCTGTTTGCAAGCAACCTACTTATGCCCAAAAAAATATAGATGCAAAAGCCAATTTATACCTTTATTTAGATGGCGTTTCAGACCCGGGCAATATGGGTACTATAATTAGAATGGCAGATTGGTTTGGTGTTAAACAAATTTTTTGCTCGGGTAATTGTGCCGAAGTATTTAATCCAAAAGTTGTGCAAAGCACCATGGGATCTTTAGCAAGAGTAAATTTCTATAATATGAGTTTACCTGAAGCTTGTAAATTAACAGATGTAAAAAATATTTTTGGTGCAAATTTGGGTGGAGAAAATTTATATACTGCCACCATCCCTAAAAAGTGTATGTTGGTTATTGGTAGCGAATCTCACGGTATAAGCATTGAGAATACGGCTTTTTTAACCAAACACATCACCATTCCTCAAGCTAAAGACGGCACAACCGAATCGTTAAATGCGGCCGTAGCAACATCCATTATCTTATCAGAGATTTTTAGACAACAAAATTTTAAATAACCCCTTGGTAATAAAAAAGCCCCATATTTCTATGAGGCTTATTAAATAAATTGCAACTATTTTAGTGCAAAATACCTGTAGAATTAATTACTCCGTTTAATGATACCGCATTATAAACCGTTGTACCAGTTGATAAATTTTCGTACGAAGAAGTGCTTGCGTATTTAGATGCCGCAGGATAAGCAACTCCATAAATAGTTGTGCTTACTCCTGTACCCGATGTAATACCCTCGCCCGCTAAGAAAAACGAGTTAGGTTGTGATGTTGGAATAGCTGTTGCGCCATTACCTCTTGCAAAATAGCTAAACGTAGTGGCGTTTGGTGGTATGGTTATAGTTACATTCCAAGTATAATTTTGGTTAGATACATTGCTTGACGTGCTTAAAAAAACAGCCACCGTACGCGATTTTGTATCTGTAGTGTTTACTGTTCCTCTAATATTGGCATAGTAAACGGTTGGGTTGCTCACTATGTTGTTGGTATCGCTTATTACTAAACTGGTAATGCTAAATGTAGTTGGTATGGCAGACATGGCAACATCTCTATTTTGGGTGCTGCCGCCAGTAAATTGAAGACTTTGAACTTGCGTTGCAGCATAATTTAAATGCCCTGTATAGGTATAATTTAAATTATAAGTACCTGTTTTTAAATTATTAAATACGTATTGCCCATTTGTACCGCTTGTTATAGTGCTATCGTTTACCAATGGGGTAGTAGATTTACACCATACTTTTACAGAATCTACTTGTGATGTATAAATTCTATCGCCATAAGCATCATAAAGTTGTACGTATCCTTGTAAAGCACCTGTTAAGTTAGGTCCGGTAGCACCCGTGGCCCCAGTTGCCCCCGCAGGACCTGTAGCTCCTGTTTTTGTGCACGATGTAGCTAATACCAATATTGATAAAGCTGAAATTTTAATAATTGTTTTCTTCATGTGGTTTTTATATTTTAGTTTTGATTAAGATGTAAAGGTTGATAGAAAGTTTAATCCTTAAAAATCAATTAACTTTTTTTGTGCTTTTAACGTACATTTATCGCCGTAAATATATTTGTTGAATTATATGCTTATAAAAAACGATAAAAAAACAATTAGAGCCTGGACGTTTTACGATTGGGCTAACTCAGTTTATCCATTAGTAATTTCATCAGCGATCTTTCCAATTTTTTACGAAAAGGTTACAAAAAATAACTTAGGTGGCATGATTCCATTTTGCGGCGGCGAGTTTATAAATACGGCATTTTATGGCTATGTAGTGGCGGTTTCGTATTTAATTGTAGCCTTTTCTTCGCCATTATTATCGGGTATGGCAGATTATTCTGATAGCAAGAAAAAATTTCTACAACTGTTTTGTTACCTCGGTTCATTTAGTTGTATAGCGCTTAGTTTTTTTAGCACCCAACATATTTTATTAAGCATGCTCGCACTTATGCTTGCCAGCGTAGGCTATTGGGGCAGCTTGGTTTTTTACAATGCCTATTTACCCGAAATTGCAGATACTAACCAGCATGATAAAATTAGTGCGCGTGGTTTTGCCATGGGTTATGTGGGTAGTTCTTTATTATTAATTGTCATTTTAGTATTGGCTGTTTTCACTAAAACAATTCCTAAAATACAATACACATTTGCACTTGTTGGCCTTTGGTGGTTTGGCTTTGCGCAGGTTACGTTTAGAAGGTTGTCTTCTTCAGGCAAACAACCCGCACAAAAAAAACATTTATTAAGTAGCGGTTACAAAGAGTTAAAAAATGTGTGGATTGATTTAAAGCAACGCATGCAATTGCGCCGTTTTTTGGCCAGTTATTTTATGTATAATATGGGCGTACAAACTATTATGATAATGGCTGTACCCTTTGCTACCAAAGCCAATTTGTGGGAAAGCGAAAAACAACAACAACAAAGTTTAATTATCTCTATTTTAATTATTCAGTTTTTGGGTGTGGCGGGTGCGTTTATGATGTCTAAATTATCATCAGTAATTGGCAACATAAAAACCATAGGCTTAAATATTATAATTTGGATTGCCATTTGTGTTTTTACCTATTTTGTGGTTGATACTCCTATGGAATTTTACATAACAGCCGCCGGGGTTGGCCTGGTAATGGGTGGTATTCAGGCAATATCGCGTAGTACATACTCTAAAATGTTACCCGAAACAAAAGACCACGCCAGTTATTTTAGTTTTTATGATGTAAGCGAAAAGATTGGTTTAGCTATTGGTACCACAACTTTTGGATTGATTGAAGATTTAACAGGAGGAATAAGAAACTCAGTTTTATCTTTAATTCTGATATTTATTGTTGGTTTTGTGTTGCTTTTAAGAGTTCCAAAAGAGCAGGTAAAGTAAATTTCGTTAATTAACATTCAGAATTAACCTATTAACCTCATATTGTTGTAGTTTAGCCCTGTTTAAATTACATTTGTCTAAGTATTAATGATTTAACTATTTAGTGAAAAAGGTATTTACTTTTCTTCTTGTAATATTTTGTGTGCTTTTACAGGCACAAAATCAGGTATATACTAAGCCTCATTCTTGCATGGATGAAGGCACTCCTTTTTTATATAATTGGCAAGATATTGAAACCAAGTTCAGCAAACGTTTGCATATTTCAATGGTTGAATGCAAAAGCTTTTTTAGATATGCCGCTAAATGGGATTATTTAAAAATGAATACTTATTTTTCTTTGGTAAAAGAAGGTAGAATAACCAAAATAAATGCCCAACAATACTGGTTAGGTAAATTACCTTATTTTGAAGAAGTATATAAGTTTAAGTATCTATTGGATGTTGAGAA
>CAIXZI010000418.1 GCA_903923915.1 uncultured Bacteroidota bacterium | reverse complement strand
ACTAAGCCCAAAGCCAACGGCATTACCAACGCTGGCAAAACCTTTCTTAAAATTATAAAACATATTACCGCTAAAGCGATTTGTTAAAAAAGTATTAGAATATTTATAATACATAAAACCGGTTTGAAACTGGTAAGTAAGATTAGAATACTTACCAAACTGAGCGCTCCCCAAAAAATTAAGGGTTAAAATAGGTTGTTGATTAAATAAATTTGAAAAATTGGCAAAAACACTTAAGGGAAATGTATTTGAATTGCCTCCCCCGGAATTTGTGGTATTGCTAAGCTTAACAAAATCTATACTATTAGATAACTTAATAAAATTAACATTACTGTTCTTTTGATTAAGATTGCTTTTATCAAACTTTACCTCGTAGGCCTTTATAAAAAGACCAAAGCGTGTTTCGGTTTTTTTAAAAAGCGGGTTAAACCCCCAAGTATCTATACGTTTTTCATTTCTGCTATTTTCTATTGTTTGAAATTTAAAGCCAATAGTAGTATCTGTATAAGGCTTTAATAAGGTTGTAAAATATTCTTTTTTAATAACATGATCAGCACTGTCTTTTATGAAAAAATTGTTTTTTAGTTTTTTCATATTAACCAATACTTCCTGATCTTCATCGCCGGAGTTGGTTAAGTTTAATTGAAAGCCCGCCGACGTTTCATCATTTAATAAATAAATTCTAGGCCTGGGCAATACCTGCATTTGCCAATTAGATATTTTAGGCCTAACGGCTAAAAACAGGGCGCTGGCCATTTTTTTTCCTTCGTTAGTATTTATATAAGCAGCAAGGTTATAAGTGGTTCCGCCCCTGGCATTTTTATTATTAACAATAAACCTTACCGGTACAAAAACAGAATCAGATGGAGCTAAGGTATACTCCCTATCCTGATTGCTAAGACATTTCCATCCTACCGGAGAATTATAAGAAATGGTAAAAGTATAATTTTTACCATTATTATTTTTTACTTTTAATACATTGCTTACTAAAGCAAAATCTTTGTATTCAACTTTATCAATTGCAAAACTAGCTGTAATAGCTTTTTTACTGGCTGCAGGCACTTGTGCAGATGCACTAGTAGAAATACAGAATAATAAAAACAATAAAAATACATAGTTAAAAACATGTATTTTTATTACAATTCTATATAACACATTTAACAACATCAGGCCTCAACTAAACAAAACTTTATAAAAATTTGATATTGACCGGGTTCATAATTATATCCCGGTGCAATTCTATAATCAACAGTAAAACTGTACTCATTATAATCGGCACCCAAATAGGTGCCTTCACCATTAGTTTCGCCACCGGAACATGCTGTAGAAAAACCAGGTGAATTTAATAAAGGAGAATCTATAATTGCTAATACAGCGCCGTCATTAGCAGCAAATTGTTGCCAAATACCGGCATTAGCAGGAGTAGAACAGCCATTATTAACTTTAACACTAATTAAATCAATAGAAGGCTTACTACTGCCTCCAGGCAAGCCATAACTAACTAAAGTCTCCCACTCTGAAGTTATAGGCGTTGACATTGGGCCACCGTTTGAAACAATCATCACCAGTTTCCATTTACAGGGATGAGGTGCACCCACATTAGCTGCTACCTTAACTTTTAAAATAGTGGCGCCATTGTAGGTTATGCCACCGCTATATTTAGAAAAAGAATCAAAAGTAAAGCCATAATTGGTTTGCGTATCCATAATGATGGCACTGTTGCTATGTGTAGGATCACAATTGGAAGCGGCCGGAGGAGCACATTGGGCAATACCTTTTTGAAAAAATAAAGCAAAATAAAATACAAGTACAAGTACAAAGAAATTATAGCTAAAGTATTTATGCCCTTTTTTTATCATAACAAATAACATAAACACATTAATACTATATTTAAAATTGAATTTTATAAATTAAAATAAAACCGGCATAATTACACCGGTTTTATTTTAAATGTTTAACAAATTAGTTTTGCATTAAAACATATTTTACGTTCATGCTATACACACCAGCACCGTAGTAAGTTGTTCCTAAAGCAGCAAGACCTAAGTTGTCAGCAGTAGCAGTATTACCACCATCTGTTGTAGCAAGAGATGCGTTAGGGAATACAGCTGGTAAACCTGGTAATAAACGGTAGTCGATAGCATAGTAATAAGCACTTGCTCCACCAACACCAGTACCATTAGTTACTAAATAACTACCTGCAGGCAGGTAATCACCGGCACCTGTACCATTACCTCCAGCAATATACTTGTAACCAAGACCTGGTTTAGTATAAGGAGCAGTAGATACAGCTACGTTATTGTTACCAATTACAGCTGCAAAAGGTGTAAAATAATCCTTAGTAACACCAGTACCTGTTGCGTTATAACCGTTCGCTTTATCTTGGTGTAGTTCTAAAGCAGTTAATGGAACATTATATGATGCTGCAGGATCTGTAGTACCATATTTTACTGCATTATCCCAAAATGGGGTCGCAAGGTTACTTGATTGTGAAGACATACCGATAGCGTATAAATCACAAGCAACAGATGAACTCACTGTTAAACGAGTTGCACCATACTGAGTGATACCACCAACATACTTAGAAATTTGATCGAACACAAACTCAACATTTTGTGAACCATTTAACCCTAATTGCAAAATTGGTTGCATGTCCATTGTTACTGTTACGTTTTGCTCGTCAACTAATTGAGCTTTTGCAGTGTTAGCAGAGAAAAACCCTAAAGCTAACGTTGCTGCGATGATTGTTTTTTTCATGGCTTTGTTTTTTTAAATTAAATTAAATAATTACTAGGTTTTAGGAAACCAATCAAACCACCCGTTGCACTATCCTAGATAATCAACGAATATTTTTAAAAATTAAACTTTGTCTT
>CAIXZI010000417.1 GCA_903923915.1 uncultured Bacteroidota bacterium | reverse complement strand
GATTATACGTCCGTATTTGAGAGCTTTTGTAAGATGTGCCGATAAACCCTTTTGAGGGTCGGTTAAGGTTCGGATTGTGATGTCATTTCTTTTCAGGATGTCAATTATTTCAGAGGAGCGGAGTGGTCTTTTTGCTTCTTTTAGAACAAAAACGATTTTATCTACCCATGTTGCATTGATATTAAACGTTTTGCCAAGCTTTAAATCTACAATTCGCTTGTAGTCCTCTGTAATGATTTCATTTTTTGCGTGTAACGTAAATATGTTTTCAAAACGCTTTTCATATTCCTTTAGTTCCTCTCTATGCCGTTTAGCACTTTCTCGCTTTGATTCGTGCAAGTCCATAATCTTTTCTACCAATTCTTTATCACGCTGCTGCAATTCAAGCACCTTTTTTATTAATTCTTGTTTTGGTAACTGCTGAAGCGTGTATAACTCTAAGTATTTTATGATTAAGTCTGACATTTCTATTTTTATTAGCGTGTTTAACTAGTGTAATTGGTGTAAGTAATCCATTTCTATAACATATCTATACCATTTCTATTAGTAATCTATAACTTATCTACTAGTTTTCTAACCCGGTTTACATTCGATTTTATATTGTTCTTATATTCGCCTTATAGGGTTCTTAATTTTGTCTTATATAGTTCTAAGGGCAAATGTAATCATCCCGCAATCATTTTACAATAATTTTTGGTGTTTGATTCGATTATTTTGACTAATTTAGGATTTAATCAACATATATAGTTGATTATCAATATAAATAATTATCTTACTTTATACCATTGATTATCTGATTTTTAGGTGATTTTTTAATAAATATCTTGAAAATTAAACAATTTTGTTTCGATTATTGGGTTACTTATTTATACATTTGTGTATAAATACAAAATTAAAGCTATGATTGGATTAAAATTAGAAGAGTTTATAGACACTAAAAGCCTCGATAAGTTGGCGCAGCTATTTGAAGTACTGAATGAGCAGCGTTTAACGGTAAAAGATACTGGGGTAAATTATCGGGTAATAAATCATTGGGATGAAAAAGGTATCATTCGCTTTTCTCGTGTTGGAGAAGTTGGAAACAGAAAATTTAGCTTCATTGATTTTATATGGATTAAGATTGTGAATGAACTTCGCTCCTTCGGCGTAAAGCTTCCTGTCATACAAAAAATAGCTGCCGATATTTATGAGCCTCTGCCGATGAAAGATTTTTTTGACAATCTTTCTCATAATATAGAGGCTTTTGAAAACATGGAAGTTGAGGCAGAAGATAAAGAAGGCTTTTTAGAGTTCCTTAAATCAGGAGAATATAAAACGGCTGATTTTGGAGAGCTTGATTCCAAGTTCACTTATTTACATATTTTAATAGCGGAAGCTATTGCTACTCGTAACTCTGTATCTCTAATTGTATTTAATGATGGAGAATGGTTTCCTTTCTTAAAACAAAATGAACATTTATACCCTAAAGAACTATTACATAAAAAAGAGTTTAGTTCTCAGATTAGGGTTAATATAACGGAGCTAATCTTTAAATTTATTATAGAAGACTATTTAATCGACTATTTTACTGATTTGCATTTATTCTCTTCGCAGGAAAGAAAACTACTTGGTTATGTTAAAGAGGGCAATTATAAAAAAATAGTTGTTCTGTTTAAATCAAAAAGAAACGAGCCTTTAGAAATAGTCAAAAGCAAAACTGCCCAAGTGGATATTTTAAATATTATTCGAGAAAACGAATACAGGGAGTTTATCTTAATTGATAAGAAGGGCAAGGAGTTTAGGATTCGGGAAGAGCGGCAGGAAGATGTTATAAAGCAATTTATTGTTGAGGATGTTCGTGGGGCGGATATTTTAGTTGGTAAGCCCGCTAAACAGAAAGTCAAAGTCATTAAGTTAAAAGATTAGGAGGGTTTATGTCGGACAAAATAGAGAAGGTACATAAGCGATTAAGCCTTGCTGAACTTAAAAACTGCAAGGGCTTTGAAAATTATTCAGATGAACAGGCAGAAGAAACAATTAAGTCTTTAGAAAAGATATCTGTTTTGTTTTATGAATTGTATATGAAGCAAAAGCAGTCAGTTGCTGTTATTAAAGAAAATAAAAAGGAGGAAGTTTATGAAAGAAAAAATATCGGTAAAAAACGAAACGCTGCTTAAACAGTTCGCTAAGGGAAAGAATATAGAAGATAAAGTTTTGGGTGTTCAGAACTGTGTTATCTATACAAGGGTTAGTTCCAAAGAACAAATGGATAACAACCAAAGTTTGGAGTGGCAGAAAAAGTATTGCATGGAGTATGCTATTAAAAACAAGCTGAATATTCAAGGGTATTTTGGTGGGACGTATGAAAGTGCAAAGAGTGATGAACGAAAGGAGTTTACCCGCATGCTTAAGTTTGTTAAGTCGAGTAAAGAGAAAATATCTTACATCTTGGTGTATAGCCTCGACCGTTTTAGCCGAACCGGAGATAGTGCTATTTACATCTCCGGCGAGTTAAAGAAAACAGGGGTAAATATTATGGCGGTTACTCAGCCTATTGACACTAACTCGCACTCGGGCGCATTGCAGCAAAACATTCAGTTCATCTTTAGTAAATATGACAATGATTTACGCAGGCAGAAAACTATTGATGGTATGCGGGAGAAATTACTAAAGGGTGGTTGGATTGGTATAGTGCCTACGGGATATAGTTATCAAAAGGGTATGGAGAAACAAACCATTTACTTAAATGATGATGCCCCTTTAATTAAAATGGCTTTTGAAGACAGAGCAAAAGGACATACTTATCAGCAGATTGCTGCGAAATTAGCTTCACTTGGATTAAAGAAGCATTTTCAAAAGTTTACGGAGATTTTTAAGAATCCATTTTATTGTGGCTATGTTTCTCATAAACTACTTAATGGAGAAATTGTTAAAGGAAATCATCCTGCTTTAATTGACGAGAAATTATTTCTACGTGCTAATGAGTTAAAGAAAACGGATGGCTTTAAATCAAAAAAAGAAAATGATTATTTACCGCTTAAGGGGTTTGTAAAGGATGTGGATAATAATGCGTCTTTTACGGGTTATTTGGTAAAGAAGAAAGGGCTTTATTATTACAAGGCTAACAGGGTTGGCGTTAAAATAAATAGAAGTGCGGATATGATGCATTGCAAGTTTAAAGAACTGCTTGCAAATTATACGATAGATTCCAGCCACATCGAGCCTTTAAAAAT
>CAIXZI010000416.1 GCA_903923915.1 uncultured Bacteroidota bacterium | reverse complement strand
GCGTCTTTGCGAGACCTAAATTACTCCAAGCTGCGTTTTTGCTTTCTGTATGAATAGAACATTATAAATGCTCCGCCCAATACAAACGGAATACTAAGCCATTGTCCCATATCAAACACTAACCCCTTTTCCCAATCTACTTGCGTTTCTTTTAGAAATTCCATTAAAAAACGAGAGGTAAAAAGTAACACGCAAAATAATCCAAACATAAACCCTTGCGGTAAAATCTGACGTTTATATTTCCATAAATAAAACATCAATAAAAATAAAATTACGCAGTAAAGAGCTTCGTATAATTGAGATGGGTGCCTTGCCGGAATTAGGCTCACACTATGAAATTGTGCCATTTGAGCATCTTCATCGCAACGTAAAAATTTAAAGCCCCAAGGCAAAGTAGTTGGTTTACCTACAATTTCAGAGTTCATTAAATTGCCCATACGTATAAATATGGCAGATAAAGGCACTACAATAACAATCCGGTCAAACAACCACCAAACACCCTCGCCTGTTTTACGGCAATAAAGTAACATAGCTGTAATAATGCCTATTGCCGCACCATGACTGGCTAAACCGCCTTCCCAAATTTTTAAAATATCTAAAGGGTGATACAAATAATAATCGGGTGAGTAAAACAAACAATGCCCTAAACGTGCGCCAATAACGGTTCCTGCAATAATGTAAATGGTAATAATATCTAAATATTTTGCAGGGCGTTGTTCTGTTTTAAAAACATATCCAACTATATACTGACTGGCTAAAAAAGCGCATGCAAACAACAAACCGTACCAACGCACCGGCCAATTAATAATTGGAATGGTAAACATTTCCGGATTAACATCCCACACAATAAACAACAAATTTTGCATCATAAAAGTGTTCAAAAGTAAACAAAACTTGCCTGTTTTATAGCGTTTTATAAATTAATTTAGAAGCATGATAAACGTAGCACTCTTTGCTTCGGGTAGTGGAACTAATGCTGAAAATTTGATAAACTATTTTTCGGCAAGCAAAGAAGTTAAAATTAAATTGGTAGTAACTAACAATGCCGAAGCGGGTGTGGTTAAACGTGCCGAAGCTCACAAAAAAAACATACAAATAATATCTAAACAAGCACTTGCCAATTATACCGATCAGATTATTGATTTTCTTCAAACCGAAAAAGTAGATTTAATTGTGTTGGCAGGCTTTCTATTAAAAATACCCGAAAAACTGATACAAGCGTTTCCAAACCGTATAATAAACATACACCCCGCCCTACTGCCAAAGCACGGTGGTAAAGGTATGTACGGGCATCACGTACACAAAGCAGTTATTGATGCTAAAGAAAAGGAAAGTGGCATAACTGCGCATTATGTAAACGAAGAATATGATAAAGGCGCAACTATTTTACAAGCCGTTTGCAAGGTTGATGAAAACGAAACGGTAGAAACTCTTGCAGCAAAAATACATGAGCTTGAATATTTCTATTTCCCTAAAGCAGTAGAAAAAGTTATTGAAAACCTAAAAGTTAAGAATTAACAATAAGAAATTAATTATGGCAAAGAAAAAAAGTAAATCGCAACACCCCAGTTTATATAATGAAGTATTGGATGTTTTAAAACATAACGAAAGCAAGCTCCTTAATTACCGACAAATTTCTACCATGTTAGAAATTACGGAAGAAAGCGACAGGCTTTATGTTATCGAAGCGCTGGAAGAATTACTTTCTAAAGATATGGTAACCGAAAAAGAACCCGGTAAATTTCAATTCAAATCGGGAGATAATTACGTTAACGGCATTATAGATTTTGTTTCTACAGGCGGAGCGTATGTAGTCACCTCTCCAACTGAAAAAGATATTTTTATCGCAAAAGGAAAAACTAAAGATGCTCTGCATGGCGATACGGTTAAGGTAATGCTTAACCCATCGTATGATAAACGTCAGCGCGAAGGAGTTATTACACAAGTTATCCAACGTAAACGTACCGATTTTGTAGGTATTGCACAGGTAAACGCAAAAAATTGTTTTGTGGTTCCTGATAGCAATAAACTGCACGTAGATTTTTTCATTCCTTTAAGTAAAACCAAAGGTGCTAAAAACGGACAAAAAGTATTGGTAAAACTAACCAGCTGGGGTGCCGGCGAAGCTAACCCAATGGCAGAAATTACCGAGGTGTTAGGTTACCCTGGTGCGCATACAACTGAAATGCATGCTATCATGGCTGAGTATGGTTTGCCTGAACATTTTCCGGATGAGATTGAAGCAGCTGCCAAAGGAATTCTAACTGAAATTACCGAAGAAGAAATTGCTAAACGTAGAGATTTTAGAAAAGTAACCACCTTTACCATTGATCCGCATGATGCGAAAGATTTTGATGATGCGCTTTCTTTTAAAAAATTAGAGAACGGAAACATTGAAGTGGGCGTACACATTGCAGATGTTACGCATTATGTAAAACCACATGATATTATTGATGAAGAAGGTCTGGAACGCGCTACATCAGTGTATTTGGTGGACAGAGTTATACCCATGTTGCCCGAAGTGCTAAGTAACTTTGTTTGCTCACTTCGTCCGCACGAAGAAAAACTTTGCTTCTCGGCAGTGTTCGAAATGGATGAACATGCTAACGTAGTTAACGAATGGTTTGGTAAGACGGTTATTTTTTCAGATCGCAGGTTTGCTTATGAAGAAGTACAAACCATTATCGAAACCGGCGAGGGAGATTATAAAGAAGAGATTTTAATGTTAGATAAACTCGCCAAAAAGCTTCGTGCAGAACGCACTAAAGACGGTTCTATCTTTTTTGATAAAGAAGAAGTAAAATTTAATTTAGATGCCGACGGAACTCCAACAGGGGTTTACTTTAAAGTGCAAAAAGATTCTAATAAACTGATTGAAGATTTTATGTTGCTAGCTAATCGCCAAGTAGCAACGGTTTTGAGTAAAGCAATGCCAAAAAAGAATGAAAAGAATCCAACCAAATCGTCTAAAGGCCCTGCAGTTGTATATCGTGTACACGATTCGCCATCAAGCGATAAATTAACTGACTTGAATAATTTTGTACATAAATTTGGTTACGCCTTAAATGTGCAAAGCAAACAATCTACCACGCAATCTATCAATAAATTATTGGTAGATGTAAAAGGCAAACCTGAGGCAGGCACGATAGAAATATTAGCCATTCGTTCGATGCCAAAAGCAATTTATACAACTGAGAACATTGGTCACTATGGTTTAGGTTTTGATTATTATACGCACTTTACTTCGCCTATTCGTCGTTATCCTGATATGATGGTGCATCGTTTGTTAGAGGCTTATCTTAAACACACGCAATACAGCAATGCCGAAGAGTTGGAACTGTTTAGCAAACATTCTTCTGCCAGAGAAAAAGTGGCTGCCGAAGCAGAACGCGCCTCTATTAAATACAAACAGGTTGAATTCTTAAAAGATAAAGTAGGTAATGTTTTTGAAGCTATGATATCTGGTGTTACCGAGTGGGGCTTGTATGCCGAAATTATTGAAAACAAATGTGAAGGTTTGATTCGTGCACGAGATATGAAAGATGATTTTTACACCTACGATGAAGATAATTACTGTTATGTTGGACGAAATACTAAAAAGGTTTTTGCCCTTGGCGATAAAGTTTTAATAGAAATTAAAGCTGCTGATATGATAAGAAAGCAACTCGATTTTTTATTAGTAGATACCATTTCAGAAAACGAAGCATCGCACAACCGTGTTGAAAGAGGTGTAAGAACCAACCCTAATAAACGTCCTAAAAAAGCGCAAAAAGGTGGTAGCAAGCCTAAAAAAAGAAGAAGGTAACAGAACTCATTTTCTTTTGTATAAAAATTTCTTTTGTACATTCGTTTCTTATCTATGACTTTCAAACGATTTTTTCTTTTTTTATTATTTACTCAGGCAATAGCTTTAAAAGTTAATAGTCAAAATGCAAATACTACTACTGATTCTTTACAAAAAGAAAAAGAAGATAGCACACTTATAGCTACGCAATTAGAGAT
>CAIXZI010000415.1 GCA_903923915.1 uncultured Bacteroidota bacterium | reverse complement strand
TTATAGAAAAATTAGAGTTAAAATCTCTTATTATATTGCCGTTAGATTTTATGGTTAGTTTTGGCTTAACTATTCTTTTATCTTATCTTTCTTTCAAGTATCTCGAAAACCCATTTTTAAAACTTAAACATAAGTTCTCAAAAATTATTAGTGGAAATGAAGCGCAACCAGCAACTTAACGTATTATTTTTTACTCCTTATGCCGGGCGCACAGGATCTGAAATGTTTTTGTGGTACATGTTTGGACGTGTTAATAAAGATGTTTTAAAAGCAAGCTTAATTAGCGAATGTAATGGAGAGTTGTTAAATCAAATGCCTGCAGAGATCGAAACCTTTGTAAGCTTAAAATATCCAAACGCTTTTACCCGCATTAAACAAATTGTTGCCCGATTTATAGGGTTTAATTTATATGACGCTCATATTTTAAAAATCCATAAAAAAATTAAGCCAGATTATTGGTATTTAAATACGGTATTAATGACGGATAAATTGATGCTGGCTCAAAAGAATAAAATTCCGGTAATTATGCATTTTCACGAATTAACTTCCGATTATGGCTTGGTAAGTAAACAACAAATGCAATTGGCTATAAATTATTCTACTTTATGCATTGCAGATAGTAAAGCTGTTTATGATAAACTTAAAATATTGGGTACAAAAAATATAGTGTTGCAATATGAGTGCATTGATATTGGCAAAATAAAAGTAAACGAAGCAAATACAAAAAAAATAAAAGAGAAGCTTGGTTTGGATAAATACAACTTTGTTTGGTTGATGTCGGGCACTTCATCTACAAGAAAAGGAATTGATATGGTGCCTGAACTTGCTAAATATTTAAAAGAACAAAATGCGGCATTGGTTTGGTTAGGTAATAACTCTACTACCGGAATGGATTGGATGATTGAGCAAGAAATTGCTGAAAAAAATTTAGATAATGTTTTTTTCCTTGGGAAAAAGGTAAATGATTATTACGATTACATGAATGTTATGGATGGCTTTGTGCTTACTTCTCGCGAAGAGCCTTTTGGAATGGTAGTTGTAGAAGCTTTAGCTTTAGGAAAACCTATAGTTAGTTTTAACGCGGGCGGTGTATCAGAAATTGTAACAGCTGAAACTGGTAGAATTGTAAATTCATGGAATGTAGTTGATTTGGCAAACGCAATGAAAGAAGTTGCTCTAAATAAAATTGGATTTAGCGCAGAGAAAGCCAAAGCAAGAGCAAATGATTTTGATGTAACCAATCAGGTAAAAAATTGGGAAACTATTTTATTGAATTTAATAAAATGATTTCTGTTGTAATTTGCCATAGAAATCAGGCATTGTTAGCAAAGGTGAAACTTAATGTTGAACAAACTATTGGAGTTGAATACGAATTAGTAATCATTGATAATTCAAACAATCAATATAATATCTTTCAAGCGTATAATCTTGGTGTTAGCAAAAGCAAATATGATATTGTTTGTTTTGCGCATGAAGATATTTTATTTCACACCCAAAATTGGGGACAACTGGTTGTTAGTCATTTTAAGGATACTAGCATTGGTATGATTGGTGTAATAGGTGGCAATGTTTTCCCTAAAAGCCCTTCGCCTTGGTGGAGTAATACCTTGTTAAATGATCATTTAGTAAATAACATTCAGCATTGGCAAAATGGCGCTCCTAATACAAGTTATCAGGAAATAATTTCTCAAACTAACAAAGAAATAATTACTAAACAATATAGTAACATAACAAAACAAAACGTTGTTGATGCTGTTGTTATAGATGGATTATGGTTTTGTATTAGAAAAGAAATGTTTGATAGCAATAAAATTAAATTTGATGATGAAACTTTTACCGGCTTTCATTGTTATGATAGCGATATTTCTCTGCAAGTAAAAGAGTATGCAAGAGTTTGCGTTGTATTTGATGTTTTAATTGAACATTTTCAGCAAGGCAACATTAATAAAAATTGGTTTGA
>CAIXZI010000414.1 GCA_903923915.1 uncultured Bacteroidota bacterium | reverse complement strand
TTTAAAACATCTACCAAAGGATGCCCGAAATAATCAACTTCAACGCCTCTATCACCATAAAATTTTTTCTCAAAGGGAAGAATAACATACATGCGCTCTACACAATCTTTTACCGTTTTAATGCGATTTTCTTTCCAAGCCCAAATAGTTGGCGATATATAATAAAACACCCTGATGCCTTGCTGTTTGGCCCATTTAGCGATGCGTAAATTAAAGCCCGGGTAATCAATTAAAATAAGTGCATCGGGTTTATGCGCTAAAATATCTTCTTTACAAAAGGCAATATTTTTAAGAATGGTTTTTAGGTTTAGAATAACTTCTATAAAACCCATAAAGGCAAGTTCTTTGTAATGCTTAACAATTTCGCCGCCTTGAGCCTGCATTAAATCGCCACCCCAGCAACGGAAGTGTGCGTTTACATCAACCTGTTTTATTGACTTCAATAAATTAGAGCCATGTAAATCGCCTGATGGTTCGCCCGCTATAACGTAGTAGTTCATTTATAGATTTGTTGATTTGATTCATACAACTTAGTTTAATCTTGAATTATTTTAAATCTACAATTCTCGAAATCATTAAATCACTGATTGGCTATTAGTCGCTCCAGCTATGTTCTACCCAGGTTTTTAGCGCCACAATAATAAAGCCGTAAACAAGTGTAGATAGTATAATGCCACGTGTTGTTTTGTAATATTCTTTATTGATGAATAAAAAAAACATACCCAAATTTGGTATTAAACAAAGGCTAAGAACGGCAGATAAAACCTTGCCTAAAAGCAAAAAATTAAAAAACTGCGGAATAAAATTAAGGAATTTAAAACTCCATAACCAATAACCAAGAAGCGACAATAAAGGCAAGATTAAACCCGCCACAATGCCTAAAATAAAATTATTAAGCTTGGTTCTTTCCATTAAAATAGTTTGGATAATGTTGGGATATGTTTATGTAAAGTCATATCAAAACCAACAGGCACAACAGTTACATAGCCTTGTTCGTTTAAATATAAATCGGTGTCCGGATGATTTTTTTCGAAATTAACCAAATTGCCTGTAAGCCAGTAATAAGGCGTTCCGTAAGGGTCTTTGCGTTCATCAAAATCTTCAACCCAATTGCTTTTTGCGGCGCGGCAAACTTTTATGCCACGTATTTCGTCTGCTTTTAAGTTTGGAATATTTACGTTTAAACAAATGTTTTCCTCTTTCTTTTGAGTCAGCATTTTTTCAATAATTTCTTTAATGAATTTCTCTCCCTGCGAAAAATCTGCTTCGATAGAAAAATTGCACAACGAAAATCCAATAGACGGAATACCTTCAATGGCCCCTTCAATAGCGGCACTCATGGTTCCCGAATATATTACGTTGATAGATAAATTAGAGCCATGATTAATACCTGACAAAATTACATCGGGTTTGCGAGGCAACATTTTACTGATAGCAATTTTAACGCAATCTACCGGAGTTCCGCTACAGGAGTACTCAATATCAACGTTATGATGTTTTGTTTTATGAATGCGTAAAGTAGAATTGATAGTAATAGCGTGCCCCATGCCCGATTGAGGCTTATCGGGTGCTACCACACATACTTGCCCAAATTGTTTAGCAATATTGCTTAAAAACAAAATGCCCGGCGCGGTAATGCCATCATCATTGGTAATTAAAATAAGTTTTTTATGCTGCATAATATGGCGGTAAATATACGTTTTTAAGAGATTGGTTAATGATAAGCAGTTAATAGAATATAACAGCTTAATAACCAATGACTATCAACTATTAGCTGTTTTTTTAACTGAAAAATAGTATTTTCGTGCTGTTGAAAAACGTACAACTATATATTAGCGAACTTTTGTTTGAACACGATTGTGTTATTATTCCAGCTTTTGGCGGATTTGTAGCGCGTGCTGCTTCGGCAAATTTTGCCAAAACGGGTAATATTTTATTGCCTCCTTCTAAATCTATTGTATTTAATAAAAATTTAGCTAATAACGATGGATTGCTTGCCGGATACATTATGCAGAAAGAAAATGCAAGCTACCAACAAGCAACTTCTATCATAGAAAATTTTGTAAACCATTGCAAGCAACAATTAGAAACTCAAAAACGTTTTGAAATAAGCAATTTAGGTGTTTTATACAAAAGCGCTGAAAACACGATACTTTTTGAGCAAGATATTAGAATTAACCACAATACAAATGCGTTTGGATTACCTGCAGTTACAGCAATCAAACTTATAAAAGAAGAAAAAATAGTTGCTGTAAAGCCAAACTTACAGTATAGAGAAGTTGCATTACCTGCAACTAAAAAAGCAAAGAAACCAATCAGACGTATTGCTGTTGCGGCATCTATGGCGGTGTGTGTTATTGCTTTGATGTTTTTAGTTACTAAACAAAACCCGCTTAACAATGTAATGGCTACGTTTAGTCCGTTTAAAGGAAATGCAAAACCATTAATAGAAATCAAAATAGTTAAGCCTGTTGCTGCAAAAGTTGAGAAAAAAGAAATTGTTGTTGCATCTCCTCCCGTTGTAACACCTGATACAGTTAGCGTTGATAAAACAGCCGTTATAAAATCTACCGAAATGATTAGTGATTGGTACAAACAACCTTATCAAATTGTAGTAGGATGTTTTGCTGTAAAACAAAACGCATATAAACTTATTAATCAATTAGAGCAACAAAATTTACAGGCAAGCATTGCCGGACAAAACGCTAAAAACCTTTATGTGGTAAGCGTTGCCGGGTATGCAGATGAATCATCTGCACGTAAAAAATTATTGCTGGTAAAAGAGCAATACCATTCGGCTTGGCTTTTTAAACGATAGCTTTTATCGAACGTATATCTTTTTTGTCGAATACTAACAACTTTTAGTAGTTTTTTTTATTCTTATTTCGTAATTTGTGCGTTAAAACCACAAAGCGATGAAAGTGCGCAGTATTGTATGTTCCTTATTTTTTTTTATTTCTGCCGCTTTGTCAGCGCAGACTATGAAGGGTAGTTTTAAAATCATAAACAACAATCATCCCGAAAACGAATCTTTTTATATAACCTCCATTGAAAAAGCTAATTTGGAAAGCTATAGACTTCAAAACAAAGAAGTAACTGTCCAGTTTGAAAATGGCTTTGATTGCGTTTTTGAATCGGCAAAAGCCATGTTTTTAGAAGGAAAAAATATAAATGCTACTTCTTATCAGGAATCTTTTTCGGAAAATTTTTCATTGCCTGTTTTTAATATTATAAACTCGGGTGCTTTGGTGGCTATTTATCCTGTTAAAAACAAAAAGTATAAATAGCTTAAAAATGAAAAAAATTATATTTTATTTGCTTGTATTTTTATCATTGAAGGGTTATGCACAACCAGCCAACGATAATTGTACTGGTGCTGTTGCCTTAGGTACATTAGGAGCGCCCGCTGCTTGTGGTGGTGGAACAAAAAAGGGTGCTGTTAAAACGGTTGCCGGAACACTTGTAGCAGCTACACCCGAAAGCCCGTATGTTACAGAAGGGCCTTGTTCATCGGGAACTATGGCGTCTCCGGCAAATGATGTATGGTACACCTTTGTGCCTCCTGTAGGAGGTCCGGAAGCCACCATTTCTGTGACAGGTGCTGCATTTACACCTAATATTGCTGTTTGGACGGGTAGTTGCGGTAATTTAGTGGGAATGGGCTGTACCGTTGGCGCGGCTGGTAGTGCTACTTTAACTATTTCGGGAAATTTACTAGCGGGACAAACCTATTTTATTCAAATTTCAGGAAATGCCGGGCAAACAGGGGCATTTACATTAAATGTAAATTCTTTTTTTGTATGTGGAAATTGTAATACGGGATCTTCTTATACGGCTACTCCGCAACCTGTTAATGGGATGTATACTCCAGGACAGACTGTTCAATTTTGTTATGAAATTACCTCTTGGCAACAAAAAAATACAAATTGGCTACATGGTGTACAAGTAACGTTTGGTGCCGGATGGAATGCGGCAAGTTTGGTTACAACGCCCGCTGCATCATGTGATGGACAAGGAAATTGGGCATATTATCCAGCAGGAATTACAGCTTCCGGAACAGGTACTAATTGGCCTGCCGGGTTTTATTATGAATCTCCTGCCGGACAAGGAGCCTTAGACGCAAACCCTGGAGATAATTATGGAGATAATTGCCAAGGAAGTATTGCTGCCGGTACTCTTGCTGCCGGTACTTGGTTATTTTGTGTTAAACTTACTGTTTCTAATGCTTGTAATCCGGGTGCAGACCTTTCTATAGCCTTTAATACGAGTGGTGATGGTGAATCGGGTATTTGGACGGATAATGGCTGTAACCCAGATCCTCCAACAAATTTTTTAGCTGTACAATCTTGTTGTCCGCCAACAGTTAGTGTAACAAATGTATTGTGTAACGGACAATCAACGGGTAGTGCCACGGCTACAGCTGTTGTGGGTGGGGCAGGAAATCAAGACCCCTATGTATTTGCTTGGACAGGCGCTGCTTCGGCTACAAATACCGTAAATGTAGGTACTACAAATAATTTTCCGAGTTTGCCGGCGGGTAATTACACCATTACGGTTACTGATAAAAATTTATGTGCAGCATCAACAACTTTAAGCATTACTCAACCCAATCCGATTACAGCTGCGGTAACACCCCATAATATAACCTGTGCTGTCACGGGGTCTATAACAACAACGGCAGCAACAGGTGGTACGGCACCTTATACCTATGCTTGGGTGGGGCCGGGGGCTTTTTCATCTGCTGTGCAAAGCCCTACAGGCTTAACTACAGCCGGTGTTTATACACTTACGGTAACCGATCATAATAGCTGTACGTTTACCACTACAGCAACTGTAACGCAAACGGGTACTATTACTGTTACTGTAAATAACCCTACTATATGTGCAGGTGGCACGGCTACGCTTACAGCCGGTGGTGGCACTACATATAGTTGGACAGCTGGTTTGAGTGCTACAACAGGAACTAGCGTTACAGGAAGCCCCGGAGCTACTACTTCTTATACTTTAATAGGCACAACGGGTACTTGTACAAACTCTGCGGTGACAACTATAACTATAGCCCCATCACTTTCTATAACAGTTAATAGCCCAACTACTTGTTCGGGGGTATCAACTACTTTAACAGCGGGCGGCGGAACTACTTATAGTTGGACTCCTGCAACTAATTTAAGTGCCACAACTGGGGCTTCTGTTACGGTAAACAATCCAACAACTGTAACTATTTATACCGTAACCGGAAACACAGGAGGTTGTACGGGCACTGCAACATCAACAGTTAGCATAGCACCTTCACTTTCAATTACAGTAAATAGTCCTACCACTTGTTCGGGAGTATCAACAACCTTAACGGTCAGCGGAGGAACTACGTATAGCTGGACTCCTGCCACTAATTTAAGTGCCACAACCGGGGCTTCTGTTACGGTAAATAATCCTACTACAGTAACTATTTATACTGTAACCGGAAACACAGGAGGTTGTACGGGCACTGCAACATCAACAGTATCAATAGCTCCATCACTTTCTGTAACTGTAAATAGTGCTACTTTATGTGCAGGTACTTCGGCAATTTTAACAGCCAGTGGAGGAACAACTTATAGTTGGACTCCTGCAACAAATTTAAGCACTACTACAGGAAGCGTTGTTACGGCTAACCCAACAAGCACAACAACTTATACTGTAACCGGAAATACGGGGGGCTGCACAGGTACAGCAACATCTTTGGTAACAATAAGTCCTAACCCAACAGTAACGGTAAACAGTCCAACTGTTTGTGCGGGAGGCTCTGTAACTTTAACGGCAAACGGCGCAACTACCTATAGTTGGAGTACGGGTGCAACTACAAATACCATTACAACATCGCCACCAAGTGGAACAACTTCTTTTACTGTAACAGGCACAACAGCTACTTGTACTAATACAGCAGTTGCCACAGTAACAGTAGTGCCTAATCCAACGGTAACCGTAAATAATACTACCATCTGTACAGGAACAACAGCTACGCTTACAGCGGGCGGCGCAACAACCTATAGTTGGAGTACAGGCGCAACTACAAACCCTATTACAGTATCTCCACCTACAGGAACAACTTCTTTTACGGTAACAGGCACAGCAAATTCTTGTACAAATACGGCGGTTGCTACGGTAACGGTAGTTCCTTCTCTTACAGTTACGGCAAGTAGTTCTACTGTTTGTATTGGAGGAACAGCGACACTTACAGCAGGTGGTGCCAGCACTTATAGTTGGAGTACAGGATCAACAACAAACCCATTAACAATATCACCAACAACTACCACAACTTATACTGTTGTTGGAACAGCAGGAACTTGCACTGCCAGTGGCACAGGTGTTGTTACCGTAAATCCATTACCTACAGTAACTGCGACATCAGGTACTATTTGTGTAGGACAACAAACAGCTACGCTTACAGCAAGCGGCGCTTCAACGTATACATGGAATTCTGCTGCAGATTTATCTTCTTCAACAGGAAGTTCAGTTGTTGCGAATCCTACGTTAACAGAAAACTATACCATAACCGGTACAGATGCTAATGGTTGTGTAAACACAGGCACAACAAGTGTTTTAGTAAATTCTTTACCAACTATAACAGCCACATCGGGAACGATTTGTGTAGGACAACAAACAGCTACGCTTACAGCAAGTGGTGCATCAACGTATACCTGGAGTTCTGCTGCAGATTTATCTTCTTCAACCGGAAGTTCAGTAATAGCAAATCCTTTAACAACAGAAAATTATACCATAACAGGTAAAGACGCTAATGGATGTGTAAATACTGGCACAACAAGTGTGTTGGTAAACGCATTGCCAATAGTAACAGCATCGTCGGCATCTGTTTGTCCTAATAATGCAGGCACTATAACCGCAGGAGGGGCAAATACATATACCTGGAGTACATCAACTACAGGCGCATCTTTAACACAAACGCCTGTTTCAACAACCAGTTATACGGTTAGCGGAACAGATATAAATACCTGTACAAATACGGCGGTTGGTAGCATAACGGTTTTACCTACTTTATCTTTAACGGTAAACAGTTCAACCATATGTGTTGGGCAACAAACATCAACGCTAACAGTAAGTGGTGCATCAACTTATGTGTGGAATCCCACAACTGGTTTAACACCTGCTACCGGAAGCGTTGTGGTGGCTAATCCTAACACTACAACAATTTACACCATTAGGGGAAGTGTGGGTACTTGCTCTGCCACAACAACATCAACCGTTACGGTAAATTCTTTACCAACTATAACAGCCACATCTGGAACAATATGTGTGGGACAACAAACAGCAACATTAACCGCCAGCGGAGGCTCTACGTATACATGGACTCCAACAACAGGATTAATGCCTGCAACGGGAGGCACTGTAACCGCTAATCCACCTTCCACACAAAATTATACGATAACAGGTACTGATGCTAACGGTTGTGTGAATACAGGAACTTCGAGTGTTTTAGTAAATTCTTTACCCAATGTAACGGCTACATCTACATCTGTTTGTCCGAATAATGCGGGAACGATTACGGCCGGAGGTGCAAATACATATACCTGGAGCACATCAACAATAGGCGCATCATTAACCCAAACGCCTGCTGCAACAACCAATTATACAGTAACCGGTACAGATGTAAATACCTGTACAAACACAGCTGTTGGAACAATAAATGTTTACAACGCATTTAGTATTTCGGTAAATAGTGCCGCTATTTGTGCGGCGGGACAACAAACCGCTACATTAACGGCTAACGGCGCCTCTACATACGTTTGGGCTCCGGCAACGGGTATAAATGTTGCAACAGGAAGTTTGGTTACAACAACGCCTACCGCTGTAAGCGTTATATATACTGTAACGGGTACAAGTGCTATTGGAAATTGTACAGCAACAGCTACATCTACCTTAACTGTAAATGCATTGCCATTGCCAACTGCAACAAGTAATACACCTTGCGCCAGTCAGCAGGCATTAAATTTAAACTGCACACCAGTTGGTCTAACTACTTATACTTGGTCGGGTCCAAATTCATATACAGCATCTGGTCCAAATCCTACAATAGCTACTGCCAGTGTAACTGCCGTTGCTGCAGGAGTTTACACGGTTGTAGTTGTTGATGCAAATCAATGTACAAATTCAACAACGGTTAATGTTACAGTCAATCCATTACCTGTAGTAACTGCAAGTACAAATCCGGTTTGTGTAAATCAAACCATACAATTAACAGCTTCGGGTGGTGTAAGTTATTCGTGGTCGGGGCAATCAGGCGCATTTACTTCATCTTTGCAAAATCCAACCATACCAAATGCTACAGCCACCATGTCGGGTGTTTATGTAGTAACAGTTACAGATGCTAAAGGATGTGTAAATGCAAATGTGGCGCAAGTTTTGGTAAACCCTTCGCCAACGGTTACAGTTAATTCAAGCACGATATGTGTTGGGCAACAAACCGCTACGTTAACAGCAAGCGGCGCAACTACATACTCATGGACTCCTTCAAACACTTTAAGTAGTGCAACAGGAGCCAGTGTCTTTGGGTTTCCGTCAAGCAGTACAAATTATGTGGTTACCGGAATTAACGGCGCGGGTTGTGTAAGCACGGCCACTACCAACATATTTGTAAACACACTACCTGTGGTAAAGACTAATACTATTTCGCCAGATTGTGTTCCGTTATGTACTGTGTTTTCGGCAACATCAACCCCTGCAGCAAGTAGTTATAACTGGAGTTTTGGCAGTAGTACAATACCAAATTCTAATCTGGCTTCGCCAACACAATGTTTTACGTTGGCAGGTACTTATCAGGTAAAAGTTACGGTAACAGATATACATGGTTGTATTGGCGTGGCTTCTACGCCAGTACATGTACTATTAATACCAATTGCGGATTTTGATTATGGACAACAGCCGGTAAGTGTTTTAGCGCCTGAGGTGCAATTTACAAATCAATCAACCCCCGGGCTTCCGCATTATTACTGGAACTTTGGAGATATTTATGGTAATGATACCTCGTCTTTAATTAATCCATGGCATACATATAGCGAGGTTGGCACCTACTATGTTACATTAACTGTTTCAACAGCAAATGGATGTTCTGCTACTGTTGTAAAACCAATTGTAATAAACGAAGATTATGCGCTTTATGTGCCTAATGCTTTTTCTCCTAATAGTGATAATAAAAATGAAACGTTTAAAGCTGTAGGAGAGGGAATTACAGAGTATAAATTGTACATATTTGACAGATGGGGTTTAATGATATTTTACAGCGATGATATTAATAAAGGTTGGGATGGCACTGTACAAGGTACGGGCGGCAATGTGGTTCAAGAAGATGTATACGTATGGAAAATACAGGCAACTGACTATAAAAACAAACACAGAAACTTGCATGGTACAGTAACATTAATAAAATAATTTTCAATTTCAATTTTTTGTTTTTCTAGTACCCGGTCATCTAAAAATTGTGGTTATTTAAATAATTTATATCTTAGATGTTCAAACTCATGCCTTTTGTAATGACAACCCTAAACTTTTATCGTTTTAAAATCTATTTTGCGTTAATTTTTTTGCTATTGGGGTATTGTGGTTTGGCTCAAGAAAAGGCTAGTAAAATTCATTATCGTATAATTAATGAAGATTTAGAGTTTAGTTTAAAATATGAAAAGGCATTAGAACATACCTCATTAGATAATTTACGTTATTTAGATAGCAGAAGACAAATACAAATAGAAGGCACTAAAATTAGTGTAGAATTATTTTCGGCAAAGGAATTGCTAACCAGTTACGGAAAGCCAATTAGTCCGCTTACAGTAAAAAAGTCATCTGTTTTAGAACCCATAAAATTTAAACTTGCTCCAAGCAAATACAGCTTACTTATTACACCTAGCGCATATGTATACGAGCAATCTACACCAGTGAATTTTAAAGTTGCCAAGAAAGAACTAATAACCAATTTTGGAAGTACACTTTGTGATTTAGGCGGATTAAAGGGAAATTATTCTGATAACGAGATGTATGTAAAAACCATTTATTCTGATAACGGAGAATCCCCCTATTTAAATTTTACCTTGTTTGATGTAGAAAATAATTTTGATGTGATGTACATTTATGATGGACCAAATGTAACTTCTAAATTAATAGGTGCTTATAGCGGCGGCAATCGCCCCAAAATTGTACAGGCAAGTGGAGCTTACCTTACTATAGTATTTACAAGTGATGGAAGTAACAATAGGCAAGGGTGGAGTGCGTTAGTTGGTAGAGGCACCGCTAAAACATTACCAAGTCCTATGGCAAGTACTGATAGTTGCTCAAGTGCCGCTCCTTTTTGTGCAAACGTGGCAGGGGCGGGCGGAATAACTTTTCCGGCATCAACTGATGGTACAAACACTCCTGGTTCCGGACCATCTGCACAGGTAGGGCCAAGTTACGGTTGTTTAAGTACAACCCCTAACCCCGCCTGGTATTATTTGCAAGTGGCTACTGCCGGAACTTTAGTAATGACTATTGCAGGGAGTGCGGGTAATGATGTTGATTTTATTTGCTGGGGTCCTTTTGCGTCTCAAACAGCACCTTGCGGGTCTAGTTTATCCGGAGGTTGTGGTTTTGGTACACCAACTAATACTACTAATGCTCCTTGTTCAGGAAATATTGTCGATTGCAGTTATTCAACATCTCCAACAGAAACGTGTACAATAAATAACGCTACAGTTGGGCAGTATTATTTGATACTGATTACCAATTTTGAAGATATGCCTCAAAACATAAATTTAAATCAAACAGGTGGAACAGGATCAACTAACTGTAACATTATTAACTGCGGTGTTACAGCTAGTAACACTGGGCCTTATTGCGTTGGGCAAACTGTTACTTTAAACGCAGCAACTACAAATACTACCGCAACAACTTATTCATGGGCCGGGCCGGGCGGTTTTACATCTACGCAACAAAATCCTACTATTGCAAATGGTACGGCTGCTATGAGCGGAACTTATAGTGTTACAGGTACAACAGGAGGTACGGTAACGTGTGTGGCAACCACCATAGTATCTGTAAATTCAAGCGCACCTATTAGTGCAACATCTACGTCTATTTGTGCGGGAGGCACGGGAACACTAACTGCATCAGGAGCCGCAAGCTATACATGGAATACAGGTGCAACAACAGCAACTTTAACTGATAACCCGGGCACAACAACTGTTTATACTGTTACTGGTGGTGCAGGCACTTGCACAGCAACAGCCACAGCAACTATTACCGTGGTTTCAAACCCTTCTATTAATGTTAACTCCGCTACTATATGTACCGGTAATACAGCAACTTTAACGGCTAATGGGGTAACATCCTATAGTTGGAGTCCGCCAACCGGATTGAGCAGCATAACGTCTTCAATGGTAACAGCAAGCCCAGCCAGTACAACAATTTATACTATTACAGGTTCTGTTGGCACATGTTCTGCTCCGGCAGTTACAACAACGGTTACAGTTATATCGGCTGTAGTACCAACGGTTACAAGCAATACGCCTTGTGCCAATCAACCATTAAATTTAAATTGTAATCCGGGTAGTTACACAAATTATGCTTGGACCGGACCGGCTGCGTTTACTTCAAATGCTCAAAACCCAACCCGGGCAGGGGTAACAGCCACGGCTACCGGTATATATACATTGGTTGTTACCGATGCCAGTAATTGTATTAATACGGCAACATTAAATGTTACGGTTAACCCACTTCCTGTGGTTACTGCAAGCGCGTCTCCGGCCTGTTTAAATACACCACTTAATTTATTTGCCACAGGAGGCTCAACTTATTCATGGTCCGGACAAGGGGGTGCATATACGTCTTCAGCTCAAAACCCTGTTATACCTATTGCAACGGCAAGTGCAGCAGGCGTTTATGTAGTAACCGTTACCGATGCAAATGGCTGTGTAAATGCTAACAGTACCTTGGTTACTGTTTATCCGTTGCCGCCCGTTGCTGTAAATAATGCAAGTATTTGTTTATTAAGCACAGGAACCTTAACGGCAACAGGTGCACAAAACTATTTGTGGAGCCCTGGAACAGATTTAAATACCATTGTTGGAAATACTGTTTTAGTTACCCCAAGCACACTAGCAAATACAGTTTATACGGTAACTGGGCAGGATGCACATGGATGCACCAATACAGCTATTTCAACCATAACAGTTAATGCATTACCTACTGTAAGTATTACACCCGCAGTAACTAAAGGTTGTATGCCGCAATGCGCTACGTTTACAGTTACAGGCGATAGTGCCCGTGCATATAACTGGACTTTTGGTAATGGAGAAATTTCTACAGCATCATCACCAAATGTATGTTTTACTTCGGCTAATAACTATGTTGTTAAACTAATCCTAACAGATACAAACGGATGTAACAGCATTGCTACAGCCAGTGTGGTAACCTATCCTATACCAATACCTGATTTTGATTATTCGCCTAAACCTGTAACTATTTTAGAACCCAAAGTGGCATTTTTTAATGAAACATATGGTACTAATGTAGTTGGTTATACCTGGAATTTTGGCGACAATATAACCGGCGATAGCTCTAATTCAAAAAATCCCGTGCACACATATGCTTATGTTGGCACATATCCGGTAACATTAATAGCTACTTCTTCTAATGGGTGTAAGGATACTATTGTTAAATATGTTATTATAGAACAAGATTATGTATTGTATGTGCCAAATGCATTTTCTCCAAACGGAGACGGTAAAAATGAGGTTTTTAAACCGGAAGGCGAAGGAATTGTTGATTTTAAAATGTACATTTTTGACAGATGGGGCAATAAAATTTTTACTACAGATAATATAGATATTGGTTGGGATGGATTGTCTAAACAAAATGGCGTAATTCAGGAAGATGTATATGTTTGGAAAATAGATGTGAAAAATGTTAATCACCAAGGAAAAACCTATTCAGGCACGGTTACTTTATTAAGGTAATACCTCTTTTCTTTACGTGCATTAAACTTACTTATGGTTCATTTTGTCAGGCTTTGCAAAACAGCACAGTATTTGAAGATAAGGTTGCAATATGAATCAAACGCCCAATAGGTTATTACAAAGTAGTGTATTTCCACTTTTCTTTCTGCTTATTATTTGGGCCATATTTTATTTTGATGTTACCTACAAACTTAATTTATATCAATACGGCTTAAAGCCATTAAGTGTTGATGGATTGGCTGGCATTTTTACTATGCCGTTGTTACATAGTGATTTAGGACACATTGCTTCAAACTCAATACCGCTGCTTGTTTTGGGTGCTTGCCTTTTTTATTTTTATAAAGAAATTGCGTATAAAGTTTTTTTCATTTCATACATTGTGTGCGGAATTTTGGTTTGGTTGTTTGCACGCGATAATAATCATCTTAGCGTACACATTGGTGCCAGTGGTTTAATTTATGCACTTGCGGGATTTTTATTTATATCAGGCATTATTCGTAAAAACAAAGCCCTTTTTGGAGTATCCCTGCTAATTACTTTTTTATACGGAACCATTATTTGGGGCGTTTTGCCAAGCGAATATCAAAAAGCAATTCATTATATAGAAGACGGAAAAAACATTTCGTGGGAAGGGCATTTGTTTGGTTTTTTTACGGGTGTAGCGTTGGCGTATGTGTATAGAAAAGTTGGCATTCAACGGCCGGTTTATTCGTGGGAGATTAATAATGATGAAGATGTTGATGACAGCAATCCTTATTGGCTGGAAAGCGATAAAGATGAGACCCCCAATACAGAAGACAACCATCAAGATCTTCTTAAAAACACCAGCGATAACCCTTATACCGTAAATTATACATTTGTCCCAAAAAACAATCCCGAATAATCTTTAAGCTTTCAATTTCTTTGCAAATTCAAGATAAAGTGTATTTTTGCACCTCGTTTTATTGCTCCTATAGCTCAGTTGGTTAGAGCATCAGACTCATAATTAGATTCCTCTTCCCTTTAGTAAGCCTATTTTACTTAGGTTTTCAATAGCTCAACAAATTATTTGCTTGTTTTTTGCAGGTAAAAGCATGTGATATAATTTTTATTATATTAAAAATAACCTCACCAAAATTATTTAAGCGAGGTTATAGTTTCAGGTTGTGTTTCAGTATTTTTTATTTTATGCTCAAAGCATATTTAGACTACCTACAGGAAATAAAAAAAGTCTCAAAAAACCATTGAATTAAAAAATACAACATAAAAGAACCTGTAGGAATGGATTAAAAAAAGCTATATTTTATTATATAATGTTGGTTAATGAATAATGCTTTTTAAGCCTGTTTATTTGGCTTATGGAGGCACTTTATCAATGCAGACAATAAAAAGGTAGTATGGATATAATTGTCCTTTAATTCGATATTTTAGTCTGTAAACAGAGCATTTAATAACCAAATCTACCTCACATTTATCCCCAACTATAATAGTTTTAACTGCTACAATACAAATCACATTAAAAGGTGTTTTTAGCCTCTTTAAACCACTTTCTTTTGTCAGCACTAATAAGCTGTGTTTGTCAATTATCACTTGCATAAATCGGCTTTAAATGGGTTAATTAATAGAAATAAAAAAGGCTGAGATTTCTCCCAGCCCTTTGTTACTTGTTTAAGCTAAACATTAGTTGAATACTGCATCTTCTTGCCCCACAAGAGGTTTATACTCATACTTATGCTTAAGTGTAATAGTTTCTCCATTAGCAGGAATAATAAAGTCATAAGCTTCGCTTTCAACTTTTACTATATCCCCATCTAAAGTTTTACCTATTAAGCTTTTACAAGTTTTCTCATCAAATGTGCAGGTTATAGATGCTTTTTTAGCTGTTGCATAAAACTTACCTGTTTTCATTGATTTTAATAATTCTACATCACCCTGTAGGTTTAATGTAAAAAACTCTTTTTCATCAGCATTTATTCTTGACTGATAGCTAATAATTGTTACCATAATTTTTTTATTTTTAAGTTTGGTTTTAGAAGTGAACTTTTCACTCTAAAGGTTAGGGCGGGTGTTGAATGGGGGTAGTTGGTAAATAAGTAAGCACTAAAATTTTAAAAATAATTTTTACTAAACAAAAAAAGCCCACATTTCTG
>CAIXZI010000413.1 GCA_903923915.1 uncultured Bacteroidota bacterium | reverse complement strand
TGACTATAATAAATTTACCCGTTCCATTGTTTGATAATGAAGCTTCATGGATCAAATTATTAACAGGATTGGATATTACATTAAAAATAAAATTAGCTGATGTTTTTCCAATACGGGTTGATTTTAAAGTTGTAAAATTAGATGTAGAGGAAAGCAGACGTCATGATATAGGACAAATACTTACAACAGAGTATTATTTACAATTAAATGAAATCCAAAGATTAAATGAAATAAAAGATTTACGATTTGATTGTGCAACAAGATACAATCAAACGACAACATATAAATGTCCAATAAATAATTTAATTAGAACACCAATTGATAATATACATTTAGCAGTAAAAACATTAACATGGTATTATGCAATAAATGATAACATTTTATTAGATAAAATTATAAAAAATGTAACCATTTGTGTAAAGCATGAGTCGCGAAATTTGGAAACAAAAATTAAACAAGATTATCATCAATTAACTATTTCAAATCAAATTCATGCAATGAATAAAATAATACCTGGTGCATATATGTATAATTTTTCATTACATCCTACAGAAACACATCCATCTGGAGACTTATTTGTAAATGATTATGAAATTTGGATAGAACATGAATTAAATGAAGAATTTTTAGATGAATTACCAAACACAACTCAAATAAGTATTATAATGGTTACAAATGAATTTAGATTAATGCGCTATTATTTAGATTTAGAACAAAATAAATCAAAATGTAAATTTATAAAATTAAGTAATGTGACAAATATAATGTCGTATTGTTTTATTTGTAATCCTTTTTGCCAAAAAGATGTGTATAAAGAGTAGATTTTGGGGTTTTGGGGTCAATAAATTTCGAACTTATATAAACTCTATTACTAAGGCTATAAAACTGGAGATGAGCCACTTTCGGAAAACATTAAAAAGAATCTGAAAGAAAGTTTCCAACCCCAATGCTGGTATAAGTCTGAATGTCCGAATAGTGGAATTTATTCAGCCGGTTTACAAACAAACGATTCTGATTAGCACTCCGGTGTAGGATGATGATAAATTGTGGATACGATGGAGAAGATAATGTAAATTATTTATGAACTAATGGAAGGCTAAAATGTAATTGGTAATTTTATGACTTAGATAATAACCATTCTTTAGCTTCAGATTCGCTGTGAAATACCTTGAAATTTGCTCCTCTGTTTACAGCCACTGTTTCTGTAAATTTGTTTATAAATTCGGATTGAGTGAATGTTGCAATTTTGTATGGATATGAAAATATGGAAGCAATTTTTTCGCCAGTTGAAAACCGTACAAATTCGGTATTTGGCAATGTTAGTTTAAATGCATCAATAAGTATATAGTTTTTGTTAAACTTCACTGCGTTAATTTTTAAATCTTCAAGTAACAGGTTCATGTCAGGTTGCCTCCATTCACCTACTAATTTTACAGATAAATATTCAGTATAATTTTTATATTCAATTGAAAGACTCATTTTGAATTGCTATTTACTGGTTGAATTAAAGGTTACTTACAAAGAAAAAAGTCTTTCACAGCGCGTGTATTTGCT
>CAIXZI010000412.1 GCA_903923915.1 uncultured Bacteroidota bacterium | reverse complement strand
GTTGGCACCCGTATTTATTTATTATTTTTTTTGCAACCATGCTAGAGTATAACTTCCATCGGTTAATTACTTTGTTAATCAGAAAAGAAACGCTTAATAATGAAAAACATTCTTGGTTAAGAAACCATGTAATTGCTTTTTATTTTTTAATGACATTTTCTGCTATCGGCTTTTTTATCACTATTTTATTTGCTAAAACAGAAATTATAATAACACTGCTTCCCATTGGGTTAATTACTATTTTTTATTCGCTTCCTATATTTAAAACCCCAAAAAAACTTTTTAGACTAAGAGAAATATCAATTTTAAAAATATTTCTCATATCGACTGTATGGGCTTTATCTTCAGTGCTTTTGCCGGTTATTCAGGCAGAAAAGCACTTTGATAGAATACATGTTTTATGGATGTTAATTGAAAGAATATTGTTTGTTTTTGCCATAACAATTCCCTTTGATATTCGTGATATGAAAAGTGATAAACAAGCCGAATTAAAAACAATTCCGTTATTAATTGGAGAAAAAAAATCTATACAATTGGCGGTACTTTCTTTATTATTATTCGCCATACTTTGTGGTGCACATTATATGAGAACACCCATAGCTTATACACTACCTGCACTTTTAATTTCTACTATAACAACGTATATTTTTATAACAAACGATAAATTTAAAAAACTAACCTATTATCATTATGGTATTTTAGATGGCACTCTATTTTTTCAGGGATTTATGGTAATTGTAAGCTATTATGCTTTTTGTAAATAACTTTAATTTATAATTGTAAGTACAGATTCTATTATTATTTGTCATAACAAGTTTTGTACGTAATTTTGGCGCATGAGTTATAACGAATTACAAAACCACATGCAGCGTATTGCGGATGTTAATTATGCAGCAGCAACACTTGGCTGGGACCAGGAAACTTATATGCCACAAGGGGCAGCAGGTTTTAAAGCAAATCAGCTCTCAACCTTATCCGGCATTTCGCACCAACTTTTTACGGCAGATAACACAGCCCACCTTTTACAAAGTGCAAAAAATAATTCTCAATTAACCGAAAGAGAAAAGAAAAATATTGCACAAATTGAAGAAGATTTTAATCGACAAAAAAAATACCCAACCGAGTTTGTAGAAAACATGAGTAGGGCCGTAAGTGCAGCATTTAACGCATGGCAACAAGCTCGAAAAGAAAACAATTTTAAGATTTTTGCACCTTATTTAGAAAAATTAATCGCTATAAAAAAGCAAGAATGCGATTTATTAGGGTATCATGTACATCCATACAATGCGCTGTTAAATTTGCATGAAAAAAATGCAACTGTTGCAGAGTTAGATGTTTTGTTTGCAGATGTTCGTAAAGAACTTGTTCCCTTTGTAAAGCAAATACAGCAAGCCAAACAGGTTGATAATAAATTTTTCTTTCAGCCGTTTGATAGAGATGCACAGTGGCATTTTGGCATTGAGCTTTTACAACAAATGGGCTTTGATTTTAATCGTGGGCGACAAGATATTTCATCGCACCCGTTTACAACTTCATTTAGCATGAATGATGTGCGTGTTACTACTCGCATAAATGAAAACGACTTTAGTGAAATGATTTGGAGCTGCATACATGAAGGAGGGCATGCACTTTATGAACAAGGCTTGCTTGCCGAACAATATGGTATGCCTTTGGGTGAGGCTATTTCACTGGGTATTCATGAGTCGCAATCTCGCCTGTGGGAAAACAATGTAGGCAGAAGTTTGCCTTATTGGAAGCATAATTTTGAAGTAGCTAAAAAATATTTTCCAAAACAATTACAAAACTTTTCTGCCGAAGATTTTTATAAAGGAACAAATAGGGTAGAGGCCTCTTTAATTCGTACCAATGCAGATGAGTTAACCTATCATTCGCATGTGATGATACGTTACGAAATTGAAAAACAAATATTTGAAGATAAATTAAAAGTAAACGATTTACCTGACTATTGGAATGCTAAGTATAAAGAATACCTTGGTATTGATGTGCCAAGCGATTCGCAAGGTGTGTTGCAGGATGTACATTGGAGTCATGGTTCGTTTGGCTATTTTCCAACCTACTCTTTAGGAAGTTTTTATGCAGCTCAGTTTTTTAATCAGGCTCAAAAAGAAATTCCTAATTTGTTAAACGAGATTGAAAATGGAAACACAACAAATCTTTTAAATTGGTTAAGAGAAAAAATCCATCAATACGGCAAATTTTATACCGCGCAAGAGCTTTGCGTAAAAATTACCGGAGAGAAATTAAATTTTACACACTTTATGAATTACGCCAAAAATAAATTTGGTACAATTTATGATTTAAAGTAATCTTGTAACCATAAACAACCACTATCATGAAAAAAATCAGTCTTATTTTACCTATCCTATTTTTTTTAGGATTTAACAACGCACAGGCTCAAAAAGCTGTTCAAGAGCCTAAACAAGCAACCCTGGCTGTAAAAGAAAAATATGCTTT
>CAIXZI010000411.1 GCA_903923915.1 uncultured Bacteroidota bacterium | reverse complement strand
TTTTTGCAGCTGCTTCATTGCCTTCAAACACCATAGCTTGCTTGCTTGCGGGCATCCAGGCTAAAAAATCTGGATACATATTGGGTACAATAACTTTTACGTTTTTGCCTTTGCTTTTAAGATAATGATACAAGCCTAAAGAAGAACCCATGGCATCTCCATCCGGATTTACATGTGTTATGATTGAAATGTTTTTTGTTTTTGAAACGAGTTTTTTGAAATCGGCGAATGAATGTTTTTTCACGAGTAAGGATTATTTATCTAAAATTAAAAATTCGGTTCTGCGGTTTTTTGCTTTACCATCAACGGTGTTATTATCTGCAATAGGCTTACTGGCTCCGTATCCTTTAGCGGTTATTCTTCCTGCAGCAATGCCTTTTGTTTCTAAATATTTTTTTACGTTTTCAGCACGTTTTTCTGATAGAAGTCGGTTATCATTTTCATTACCTACGTTATCGGTGTGCCCTTGTATTTCTATTTTCATACTTGGATTAATCTTTAAATAATCAGCAAATTCATCCAATGTAACAAACGACTGTGGGTATAAATCTGCTGCGCCGGTTGCGTATAAAATGTTATTTATAACAAATGATTTTCCTTTTTCAGCCATTTCAACATTCAAATCAGCAGGCGCAGGAGGTTTTTCAAAGCTCACATTTTTCATATCAATTGTTTGAGACGCAAAAGAATAATCGGGTGCTTTAATCGTAACAATTAATGGATCTTTATTTTTTTTAAGATTGATAGCTGCCACGTAGCCCCCGCTGGTTGAGTCATACATAGCTTTGGTAACTTCTTTTGTTTTGGTATTTTTTATTTCAACTTTGGCATCAGCAACAGGTGCGCCGCTTTCTTGTTTAACTTCTCCACGTAAAAAAGCTACTGCCTCCGGACGAGCTTCTTTGTACAAATCAAAATAATACACATCATATTTTCCGGCACCTTTACCTCGTACCGCGCCTTTATTATCTGAACAGAAATAACCATACAAGCCATCTGTACTCGCAAAAAAACCAACATCATCGGCTTCCGTATTAATCGGACTACCAATATTTTCTGGATCTTTCCAATTGCCTTTTTCGTCTTTACGTATGTAATAAATGTCAAAGCCACCAAAGCCAAACAAGCCATCACTACTGTAATAAAGTGTTTCAGAATCAGAATGCATAAACGGATTTTTTTCGCTACCCGACGTATTAATTTTTGGCCCCATGTTTACCGGAGCCTGCCATTGCTTGGTTACAGGGTGTCGATCGCTTTTCCAAATATCAATTTTACCAAAACCTCCCGGCCTGTCGCTGGCAAAATAAATGGTGTTTCCATCAGCCGAAACAGAGGGTTGAGAATCCCAATAAATAGGGTGATTAATAACGGGTACTTTTTTTATGGGTTGCCATCCGCCATCAATATTATCGCTGTAATATATGTCGGCATTGGGCTGCGTGCCTCCTTCGGTTTTATAAATGGTGTAAAATAAATGTTTGTTATCAATACTTAAACATGCGCCACCCTCGTTACTGTTTTCATTAAACGGATAATCCATGGGTTTACCAACATCAAAATTTCCATCTTTTTGTTTGGTGGACATTATAAAAACTTCTTTTTCTTTATCAGTTTGATACACTTTGTCTTTACCTTGATCTGGCATGGTGCGCGTAAAAAGAAACAGCGTTTCATCGGGAGATAAATATGGTAAATACTCATTATTGGCTGTAGATATTGGAAGTAGCACCTTAGGATTAAAAGGAACAACTTTCTTTTTTAGCTCGCTTTCTTTTTTAATGGATTTAACCATTTCTTTTGACTGGTATTGCTCAAACTGATAATCTTTAGAAAATTTCTTTTCATCATCATCAACAAATTTCAAAAACAATTCTAAATATTTAACAGCAGAATCGTTTTTGGCATCTTCATAATAACTGTATCCAATATAATAGTAGGGTTGCGAATGTATTTGCGGGCAAGCGGCCACAGCAGCTTTAAAATAAGGTAGTGCCAAAGAAAAAGGAAGATTATCTAGCTTACATTTTACAATAATTTCATTACCTAAAAACATATTTGCCTGTGCGTATGTTGGCTCTAAGGCGATAGCTTCTTGCAGAAACTTTAAACGTTCGGGCTTTTCATATTTTTTTTTGTTGCTTCCTTTTTCATAAAGAGAAATAGCTTTTTTATTCTCTGGTTCCGGACAAGCATTTTTCTTTTCATCATCCTGCGCGAAGCAGATTTGAGAAGTGAGACAAATAGATGTAAGAATAGCCAATATAAGACGCAACGTTTTTAGCTTTGAAAAAAAATTCTCATATCTAACAATCTCACATCTCATATCTTTTTTCATGCTACTTATAAATTTCTTTTTTAGCAGCAAGCAACGTGTTTTTAAGAAGAGATGCAATGGTCATTAAACCCACACCACCCGGCACGGGAGTAATGTAGGCGCACTTAGGGGCAACTTCGTCAAAAGCAACATCTCCTACTAATTTATAACCACTTTTTGTTTCGGTACTTGCAATTCTATTAATGCCTACATCAATAACAGTTGCGCCTTGTTTTACCATATCTGCCGTAACGTAATTTGGCCTTCCAATGGCTGCAATAATAATATCAGCAGCTAATGTGTATTGCTTTAAATTTTCTGTTTTACTATGGCAAAGTGTAACCGTGCAATTTGCAAACTGTGTGTTCTTCGCCATTAAAATGCTCATAGGCGAACCTACAATGTTGCTTCTGCCAATAACCACACAATGTTTGCCTTGTGTTTGTATTTTATAATATTCTAGAAGTTGAACAATTCCATAAGGTGTAGCACTAATGTAGGTAGGCAAATTTAAAACAAGCTTGCCCACATTTATCGGATGAAACCCATCCACATCTTTACTTGGCCTTATGGCTTCAATTATTTTTTGCTCTGAAATGTGCTTTGGTAGCGGCAACTGAACAATGTAGCCGTCAATATCCGCATCATTATTTAATTCTTCTATTTTATTTAAAAGTGTTTGTTCGGTAATATCTTTTTCAAATTTTACAAGGGTAGATGTAACGCCTACTTTTTCGCAAGCTTTTATTTTTGAATTAACGTAAGCCATACTTGCAGCATCATCTCCCACTAAAACAGCCACTAAATGCGGTGTTTTTTTACCTGCTTGTTTTAACTCTACTACTTCTTTTTTAATTTGTTCGAGTACTTTTTCTGATACTTCTTTTCCGTTAATAAGCGTGTAAGCCATAATTACAATACGTGTTTTTCTGCGTGATAAGATGAACGTACTAAGGGGCCGCTTTCTACGTACATAAAGCCTTTGGCAATAGCTGCCAATCTGTATCTTTCAAATTGATCGGGATGTACAAACTCTGCAACAGGTAAATTTTTTGGAGTAGGCTGCAAGTATTGTCCTATGGTCACCACATCACAATTAACGCTACGCAAATCATCCAATGCTTCTAAAACCTCTTCTTCTCTTTCGCCTAAACCAACCATAATGCCCGATTTGGTGCGGATCCCGGCTTCTTTTACGCGTTTTAAAACCTCTAAACTTCTATCGTACTTTGCTTGGATGCGTACCGATGGCGTTAAGCGTTTTACAGTTTCAAT
>CAIXZI010000410.1 GCA_903923915.1 uncultured Bacteroidota bacterium | reverse complement strand
GTGTACGATCAAATAGTAAAGGAAGGTCGGCGAGTAAGTCGCGCAAGGCCTATGAAGCACCGACATCATCAACAAGGAGTCGCAGCACGAGCAAACGATCTGTTTCTAAAGCAACAGTTTTTTTATCTTTTAGTTTCAAATAAAAAATATCATAACGGTATTCCACCATTTCTATTTGCGATGCAAATATTTTTTGTTCTTTTTCTAAAGAAATTAAAACGTAATTGGCAAACAGACTCATGTAGTAAACTTTTTGTACTACTTTAAGAATAAAAACAAGTAAATCTGCAGCGATGATGATAAAAAGTAAAGAAGCTAAAAACATTAAACCTGATGAAGATATCCAAAGCACGCCACCTGCAATAGCAAAGGCTCCCAGTCTGATTAATTTATGAGAGATAACATCGTAGGGTAAATAAAAGAAACGGTCAAAAGGCATATTCATCTTTGCCATTTTGGTAGAAAACTCTGCTACCGAAAAAGATAGATACAAAACACCAAATACTATTTGTAAAATAAATAAGGTATTGCCATTGGGTGTACCAATAAATAAATAGCTGCTGGTAGCAATTAATGCAGCAAGCAAAGTCAGTTGTTTAAATAAAGAAATAGTTAGTTTTTGCATGTATTTGTTTGCCTAAGGTTGTTCGTTATATATAACTTCTAAAACGGTTTGTCCAACAACTTTTAAAGTTGTCTTATCAATTAATTTTATGTCATCAGCCAATGTATGATGCTCAGGGAAGAACCTATTTTTATCAGGATCATATCCAATAATATCCACGCAAGGAATACTGGCAAATTTGTTTACAAACACATGATCATCTGTAATAGGGCCAATTTGTTTTTGGATGAAATAATTACTGTAGCCTAAGTTATTGGCCGTGCTCCAAATTTTATTTACAAAATTTGATGCATAAAAAACAGAATTTTGTTCTTTTGGAAACACCACATTTTTTGTTCCTACTAAGTCTAGAAGTATTCCGTATCTGGCTGTGTAGCCTTGTTTATGTGGGTTTTTACTCCAGTATTGAGAGCCTAAACCCCAATCATCTTCCATTCCCTCTCCGTTGTAATCAACTTGTCCCCGCCCATAATCTTCCATATCCCACAACATAATATCAATACCAATATTTGGTTTTTGTTTGGCTAAAATTCTGGCAACTTCTATTAAAACACCTGCACCGCTTGCTCCATCATTAACACCCGGGCAAGGTTTTTTTGCATTGGCTTTATTGCTGTCTTCATCGCAAAATGGACGAGAATCCCAATGTGCACATAACATAACACGTGTTGTACTTTCTTTATTAAAGGATGCAATAATGTTTTTTGATAACCACTTTTTTTGATCGAAGGTTGTTACAGTTGCTTTTTGAATGATAACATCTGCACCGTACTCTTTAAATTTTGCTTCAAAATAATTAACAGCCTTCTCGTGTGCTTTGCTGCCCGGCTCACGCGGCCCCATATCCGCCTGAACTTTAATAAATGCATAAGCAGAGTCAGAATTGAAAGCGGGAGCGGTTACATGTTCTAACTCAACTGTTTTTACTTCTGGTTGTTTAGTTTCTTCTGTTTTTTTACTATCTGTACATGATACAAGAAGTAAGATGCAAGATGCAAGACATGTTAACTTCATTTTTAAATTTTCAAATTGTCTCATAGTCAAATTAGCTAATTGTCCACGTTGCACCGTCTTTACCATCTTTTATTTGAATGCCGCTATCCTGTAAACGATTGCGTATTTCATCTGATGTGGCGTAATCTTTATTATCTTTTACTTTTTTGCGAAGATCGATTACTAAACTCATAACACCATTTAAAGCTTCGGCACTTTTGCCATTTTGTTCTTCGCGTTTTATACCCATTACATCTACTAAAAAATCTTGGTAAATCTTTTTTAATAAGGTAATATCATCAGCAGTAAGTGTTTCTTTTTTATCGTTTGCCGAATTAATAATACGAGCGCATTCAAATAATTGAGAAAGTAAAATAGGTGTGTTAAAATCGTCATTCATGGCTGCGTAACAAGCACTCTGAATTTTTTTAATATCAACGGAAGAAGTTGGTGAAGGACTTAATTTATCCAACGTACTGTAACTTTCTATTAAACGATTATATCCTTTTTCAGATGCCTGCAAAGCTTCGTTAGAAAAATCTAATGTGCTTGAATAATGTGTTTGCATCATAAAAAAGCGTACCACCATTGGGTTGTAAGCCTTTTCAAAAAGTGGATGCTTGCCATCTAATTTTGCTTGCGATGGTGTTGCACTCGGACTATCCGCCGCCAGTTTCATTCCTGTAAATAATTCTACCGGTAAAAAAACATTCCCTAAAGAACGAGACATTTCTTGTCCGTTAAGGGTAAGCATATTGGTGTGTATCCAGTAATTAACCGGGGCATTTCCGCAGCATCCAACACTTTGTGCTACTTCGTTGGTGTGATGAGTTGGAATTAAATCCATACCACCACCGTGTATATCAAACGTTTCTCCTAAATATTTCTGACTCATGGCAGAGCACTCAATATGCCAGCCCGGAAAGCCGCTTCCCCAAGGAGAATTCCAGCGCATGATATGTTCTGGTTTTGCTTTTTTCCATAGCGCAAAATCTAAACGACCCTTCTTTTCTTCTTGTCCGTCAAGCTCGCG
>CAIXZI010000409.1 GCA_903923915.1 uncultured Bacteroidota bacterium | reverse complement strand
GGTTTACCTGCATCATTTTTGACAAATGGTGTTTCACCATATTTGGTATTAATATCTAGTTTTGTACCACCCAAAGGAAGATTATGTGGAGCTCTAGAATGCGCGCCTGCAAATCCGAAAAGATCGGCACCTTTTTCTGTAACTGCATCAGCGCCTACAACTGTATCTGAGTTCGTATTAACAGCCATTATGCAATAGTTCCTTCATCTTTAGGCATACCACCACGTGCAAATGATCCAAATATAATTGGGTATTGTTGCGCCGTATCATTATGTAAAAATGTGACAACTACTCTTGATCCCTTGACTAAACCAGTTGGCATTATACCAACTTTGCCTGTCGATGCTGATGTTGACGGCATCAGCGGTAAAGCCCATGGCAAATCAGCATCTTTAACGGATTTTTCATCATCATGAAACCCATAAATTCTAATCTGAACTCGACCAGACTTCAATGGGTCCATAATATTACGTACTTCTGCTGCATAAAAATTAGCCATTTCCACCACCACCTTCTTTATACGATCCTTTGACAACCCTTAATACCATAGTATATCTTGGTTCTTGACCAAAAGGTTTAATTTTATGTCTAATGGCTACAACTAGGGCTTTGCCATTCAATTGAGGTTCGCCTTTTTCATTATCACTATTAGCTTTTTTGGGAATATTCAATTCAATCATACTACCAAGTTTAATTTTTGTATTACCCGGAACCTCTAACTCAGCTGAATTTTGCGCTAAAAATGCAAGGAATGATGAACGATTTTTTTTGGCAGCTGCAATATACGTATCTTGTTTATTATTAGATGGGTCATTAATTGTGTGTGATGGTACAGATTTGCTATCTTGCGGTGGCATTGTAAAAACCGTTTGAGAATCTGCAACATCATATTTTTCTGGTTCTTTGGGCGGAACACTATGCACTTTACCTGTGACTAAATTATATGTTTTTTCATTCGGTTTTGTTAAAGATCTAACTGGTGTAAAAAACGTAGATGATGGTTTAAACCACATAATAGAATTTAAACGATCATTGTCTGTCACACCACCAGTTGATAATGTTGTTGTCTGATTTAATTTTACAACTGTGCTTTTTTTAAACAACTTTTCAAATGTAGTAAATACATATTTTTGAGAAGAACTGCTCTCGACATACGTAACATAACAGGAAGATTTGCTAGATGAAGACACATGCTCATGATTTAATGTCTCATAAGCTTTCGTAAAATGCTGATTATGAAACACTAATCTTCTGTTGCCTTTAGTTTGCTCTTGTATATCAATATTTTTTTCAGTTTTTATAAAATCTTTAAGCAGTTTTTTAACCATTTCGCTAGTTTGAGTCTCATAACTAGCCTCAATAAAATTGCCTTGGGCATTTAATAATTCTGGTGATACAAATTGTAAATCATACATTTTGCTATGCATAGACCCTTTAGCCTGCAACGATCCATCTTGACCATTCACATTATTATGAAGTTTGAATTTAAAGGTAATTTGTTGTCCATTAACAGGACCAAATGTTAAAACTACATCTTCTTTACCGCTTATCTTATTCGTACCGATAGCATCATTAAAATCATTTAGGCGAGCTTCGCCCACGGGACCAAGCGGATTTAGGATATCTTCGTAAATATTGAAACCAACCAAACTTACTATAGCAGGATCATTAACATTCATACCACCAACAGTAAATGTGCTTATTTTAATTTCTCCAGCCGCCATTATGTTGTTCTCATTAGATCTGTTAGATTATTAACAACAGCTGTCGTATATCTACTATCCAATAAACGAACTGTTTTATTATATTCGTTTTTCTGTCGTTCGAATTCATAATACGTAACAGGAGCATAAAACTCTTCTTCTTCCTGATCAATAGGATTTGATAGAAGCGAAGAAGTAGTGAATACAGTGTTCACATTGCTCTCTGTTCCAGAGATATAACTAGCGCCAGTAATTGGGTTACCCGTATTAGCCAAAAAATAATCGTCACGAGAGACGAGCCACTGATCGATGCTTTAGCAAGATCAGGT
>CAIXZI010000408.1 GCA_903923915.1 uncultured Bacteroidota bacterium | reverse complement strand
TTGCGGATTATTATACCGACGATAAAATTTTTGTTGTGTCAAATGGCGGAGACTATCTTGTTCCTAATAGAAATGAAAGCGGCGAAATAAAGATATTGTACTTATCAAACTTACTTGCCTCTAAAGGCGTGGAAGATGTTTTTAAAGCGATTGAAATTTTGAAACAAAAAACCGCAACTAAATTTTCAATAGATTTTGTAGGCGAATGGTATAATGAACATGATAAAAAAAATTGCCTTGTTATAAAAGACAAAAATCTATTACCAATTCGTATTCATTCATCAAAAGGTGTTGTAGAAAAGTTTCAATATTTAGCGGATGCTGATATTTTTGTTTTCCCGCCAAGAGAACCTGAAGGCCATCCCTGGAGTATTGTAGAGGCAATGGCAGCAAGCCTCCCAGTTGTTTCAACTAATCAGGGTGCTATTATAGAATCTGTTATTGATAATAAAAATGGTTTTATTGTTGAACCAAATCATCCTGAACAAATTGCAGAGAAATTAAAATTACTAATTGAAGATACTGACTTAAGAAAAAAAATGAGCGAAGCCAGCAGAGACTTATATCTTGCTAACTTTACCGAAGCAAAAATGGTAGAAAAACTGACAACCGTTTTTAATAAAATAATACAAGCGTGATTACGGAAGAATTAAATAACGAAGATTTAAAACAAGTTGAGGATTTTTGGAATACTCATTTGTGCGGTAAGCAATTTGTAGATGCTAAATTTCCATCAAAAGAATTTTTTGAATTATACAGAAACTTCCGTTACAAAAAAACGCACCACTTAGATACTTACATAGATTGGAAAGGCGCTAAAGGCAAAGATGTACTTGAAATTGGTTTAGGTATTGGCGCGGATGGCAGCAGATGGGCACAAAATGCACGTACATACACAGGCGTTGATTTAACAGCTGAAGCGGTTTATGCCACTAAAATCCATTTAGACCATTTAGGTTTAAAAGGCCATATTGTGCAAGGCAATGCAGAGGCTTTGGTACTCCCTTCCAATCACTTTGATATTGTTTATTCGCACGGTGTGTTGCATCATACAACCAATATTGAAAATACATTCAGAGAAGTTAATCGTGTATTAAAGCCTAAAGGAGAATTTATTGTAATGCTTTATTCTAAAGGCTCTTTTAATTACTGGTTTAGAATTCAGTTTTATTTTAGATTGAGGTTGCTGTTTGAAATTTTAAAGAACAAACTGGGCGGCTCTTCTAAAGGAGATTGGGCTTTACATGTAAAGAATTTTAAGCAAGAGGGTTGGAGCTATTTATCGTGGAATAATTTCCCGCATCGTTGTACCGATGGACCTGATTGCAAAATAGCCAACATTTATTGGCAAAGTGAAATGGTAAAAATGTTGGAGAATTCAGGTTTTACCATTGAGAAAACAAAAAAAGCGCACTTTCCCATTGGTGGACATTTCCCAAAACTAGAAAGATTCTTGGCAAGCTTTATGGGCTTTCATCAAATTATTTGGGCACGTAAAAGATAAACCATGTGCGGCATTGCAGGCTATATCTCTTCTATAAAATTGCAGGATAATGCCATGCTTTCATGTCTTCATCATCGTGGGCCAGACCATGAGGGCAGTTATACCGATGTAATAAATAACAAACAACTCTTTTTAGGTCACACACGTTTAAGTATTCTTGATCTTTCTGAAGACGGCAACCAGCCTATGTTTTCAGGAAACAAACAAATTGTAATTGTATTTAATGGAGAGATCTATAATTTCCCTGAATTATTCCGGGAATTACAATCGCTCGGCCACACCTTTAAAACGCATTGCGACACCGAAGCCATTGTCCATGCCTACGAGCAATGGGGCTTCGACTGCGTCAAACATCTGCGCGG
>CAIXZI010000407.1 GCA_903923915.1 uncultured Bacteroidota bacterium | reverse complement strand
GGTCATGGTCGTGTTCTTGCATCACGAAAGTTAAATCTTGTTAGTGTGCCTTGCATCCAATTGTCGCATTTAACTGAAGCGCAGAAGAAAGCCTACATTATTGCTGACAATAAACTGGCTTTGAATGCAGGTTGGGATGACGAAATGTTAGCGGTTGAGCTGACCGACCTAAAGGACATGGGATTTGACCTAGACCTTACAGGCTTTAATACCAAAGAACTTGAAGATTTATTTGATGAAAAAGATCAAATAAATAGTTATTCGCAAAAAGTTGATGCTCCAACATACAAACCATCTAATGTAAAACCTAACGTAAAAGATTTGTATAATGATGAAAAAGCGTTTAATTTAATTGAAAAAATCAAAGCGACTAAATTACCGCAAGCCGAAAAAGATTTTTTAATGCTTACGGCTGGTAGGCACGTTGTATTAAATTTTCAATTAATTGCTGATTATTACGCTCATTCGGACAAAATTACGCAAGAATTAATGGAAAATTCTGCTTTAGTTATTGTTGATTTTGACAATGCTATTGCTAATGGTTGGGTAAATCTGTCCAAAAAACTAGATGAGGCGTATGACTCTGACAGCGGTAATGACGATGAAGCATAATTTTGCAATTTTTATTCTAACCCACGGCAGAGCCAACAATGTTATAACATACAAAGTTTTAAGAAAACAAGGTTACACTGGAAAAATCTATTTAATGGTAGATGACGAAGATAATCAAATCGAAGATTACAAAAAACTGTACGACAAACAAGTTATTGTTTTTAACAAACAACAAGCCATTGATTACACGGATAGCGGTGACAATTTTAAAAAACGAAATTCAGTTGTTTATGCTAGAAATTGGAACTTTGTTGTAGCAAAAGAATTAGGTATTGATTACTTTTTGCAGTTAGATGACGATTATACAATTTTTTGCCATACCGCAAACAATAAAGGCGATTATTTAACTTCTAGACCAAGAATTAACAATTTTGATTTTGTGTGTGAGGCGATGACAAATTTTTTAATTGATAGTAAAGCTGATTCTGTATGTATTTCACAAGGCGGTGATTTTATTGGTGGACCTGGTTCTAAAGTAGCAAAATTGGCAAAAGAACGTAAATTTTCTCGAAAAGTTATGAATGCTTTTTTTATGAATACTGCGAAATCATTTAAATTTATGGGTCGCATTAATGAAGATGTTAACGCTTATGTAGGACTTGGCAATGTAGGCAAATTGTTTATAACGGTACCTCGCATAAGGTTAGAACAAGGCACAACACAAGCTAATGCAGGTGGATTAACCGAAATTTATTTAGATTTAGGCACATATGTCAAAAGTTTTTATTCTGTAATGTATGCGCCAAGTTGCGTTGTAATTTCACAAATGGGTGTTACTAACAAAAGATTGCATCATATGGTAAAGTGGAAACACGCTGTGCCCGAGATTGTAAGCGGTAATTTAAAGAAAAATTGACATAAACGGTCAAAACTTCTTTAAATTTAAGCAAATGGTAACCCGTTC
>CAIXZI010000406.1 GCA_903923915.1 uncultured Bacteroidota bacterium | reverse complement strand
TAAAAAATGAGGTGCAAATGTATATCTTTTAATTCAAAATCCAAAATTAAAAATTCAAAATTTATAGGTGCTATTTTCCTCTTCCCTGAAAAACAATTAAAACCGTGTAAATAATAATCTTAATATCTACCAAAAGACTCATGTTTTCGGCGTAAAGGAGGTCGTATTTAAGGCGTTGTATCATTTCATCCACATTTTCTGCATAGCCAAATTTTACCTGCCCCCAAGAGGTAATACCCGGTCGTACGCGGTGCAAATGCTTGTAATGGGGTGCTTTTTCTACTATTTTATCGGCAAAAAACTTTCGTTCTGGTCTTGGGCCTACAATACTCATTTGCCCAATTAGCACATTAAAAAACTGTGGAAACTCATCTAAGCGGGTTTTGCGTAATAATAAACCAAAGGGGGTAATACGTGGGTCGTTTTTGCTTGATAGGGCAGGACCATGCCTTTCAGCATCAATAAACATACTTCGGTATTTAATTATTTTAAATGGTTTGCCGTGTAAGCCTAGTCTTTCTTGCGAAAAAAATACCGGTCCTTTAGAAGATAGTTTAACTATTACAGCTAAAACAATATATAACCAACTAAAGGTAATTAGTACAAACAAAGAAAATAGCACATCAAAAATGCGCTTGGCGTTAATTTGCCATCGTGGCGCTATCTCGCGATTAAGCTCTATTAAAGGAGCTTGTATAACAGATGTAAATTTTACCGAACCCGCTAAAATATCGTACACACCCGGTATTAATTTTATACGAATATCTACATCTATGGTGTCGTTTAATATTTTTTGTATGTAGTTATGCTCGCTAGATTCTAAGGCAATAATTACCTCGTTAATATTACGTTCTTTAATAACCCTTACCAAATCGCTTAATTCACCCAAATGAGGCACTTTTTGCATTAATTTTTCTGAAAAGCCATTACGCCCATCAATGTGAATAAAGCCTGTAAACAGGTTGCCATTACCTTCTTTTAGGTTTTGAATTTCGTTAAAAATATTCCAGGCATTTTCGTTACTGCCAATAATAAGGGTTTTAAAGCCAATTTTGCGTTTTTGAATTTTGTGGTTGGTTCTGCTTGATAAAATAAACCTTGGAATGGCAGTAAGCAAAAACTGAAGCGAAAAAAGCACCCCAAACGATTTATAATAATTTTTATACGATTGTATATTATCATCCAACAGCAGAACAAAAAATAAAATAAGTACACCCAACAAACTGGTGTAAAATGTTTGTACAAACTCTATAAGGCGAGAGCGACGGTAAGGCTCATGATAAGTACCTTGCAGGTAATACACCACTACCCAGCAAACAGGTATAAAAACAGAACCTATATAAAACCGCTTATTGGCAAACAGGTGCTCGTACCACTCCCACTCATGCTCTATGTATATTTTACGGTAGCTAAAAAACAATACCCAAGCCAGCATAGCTGCAAAAAAATCGCAGATAAAATACTTTATGGCTTGTTTGGTGTCGTTCATCGGGATGTAACAATTTTAATGTTATCAATCAAGGCTAAGTTTGCACCTACAGTAGGGTCATAATATGCTTGAAACGCTATAGTGTATGAGCCCGCTTGCAAGCTGCTAACTTGTTCGGTTAAGGTTAAATACATTTTGTTCCAACTGCCCGATGGCTTTATACTGCCACCATCTTGCCCATTAATTAAAACATGTATTGTAGTGTTAGATAAATAATTTATTTCCATATAAACGCCAATGCCGCCGGCAGGTAAAGCTATAGTAGCTTTTGTTTGAACAGATGCTGGAGTGGTATCCGAAGTTGGCCTAAGAGCAAGGCAAGTACCATAACCACCAAAGCCTGGTGTATAGGTATTTGCAGTTAAGGTAGGATGTTGGCCATAACTTGATACCACACCACCGTAAGTTTGGGTATTAGGCTCAAAATCATCCATCCATCTAAATTGTGCGCTACTAAAATATTCAAATGTGGGTATAACGTGTGTAACTTTGCCCGGGTTTACGGTAACTACGGTATCGCAACCCTTCATCACTTCATAATCAGAGCGTAAAATATCTACGCCGTTTACCCTTATAACACCCCTAATAATAAAACTGGTTGGCCCGCTGGTTAAAACAGGTATTTTACTGCCCAAAGGGTAGGTGCCATAGGTAGTGCCATTAGCATATACCAGCACGTCGGTAAATTTTTGATTATTTGTGCCTTGTATACTATCGGCAGCAGTATGTGCCACCTTCGTAAAATAGTTGTCAATTTCTATATAAGATGGTATTTGCACATCTGTTTTAGAGCAACCTAAAAAAAGACAAAGCACCGTTAAAAAGGCAAATAATTTTTTAATCATTGTTTTATTGATGTTTTAACGTAAAAAAGTACGACTTATTGTGTAAAAATTAAAATAGTACAAAAAACTATTTACTGCGCATTCCAGCCACCATCAATAGGTATAGCGGTTCCGGTAAGTGTATTGGCTGTATCGCTGGCTAAAAAAACAGCCATTTTACCTAAAGATTCTACACTAACAAACTCTTTAACAGCTTGTTTTTGCAGCATTATTTTGTTGATTACTTCACTTTCAGGAATGTTGTGAGTTTTGGCCTGGTCGGCAATTTGTTTTTCTACCAAAGGGGTTTTTACATAACCCGGGCAAATAGCATTGGCTGTAATATTAAATGGTGCACCCTCTAAGGCAATTGTTTTGGTAAAGCCCACCAAGCCGTGTTTGGCAGATACGTAAGCACTTTTAAACTCGCTGGCAACCAACCCATGGGCTGATGCAATGTTTATGATTCGTCCAAATTTTTGTTCTTTCATTTTTTTCCAAACGTGTTTGGTGGTATGAAATGCAGAAGTTAGGTTAATGGCAATAATGGCATTCCATTTTTCTTCCGGAAAATCTTCTACAGCCGATACAAACTGTATGCCCGCATTGTTTACAAGCACATCTACTGAGCCAAATGTAGTAATAGCCTGTTCTATCATAGCTTTAATTTCTTCAGGTTTTAACATGTTGGCAGGAGAATACATAGTTTTAATGCCATATTCTTTACCAATATTCTCTGCTATTTGAGGGCCATCAACTTCTAAACCATTAAAAACAATATTATATTTTTCTTTAGCAAATTCTTTAGCTATACCTAAACCAATGCCACTGGTGCTGCCTGTAATTAAAACAGTTTTCATGTGTAAATTTATTTTGAGTTTCAAAAGTAGATAAAAACTTAGTTTTTATTAGCTAATTAATCTTAATAAAAGGCTCTATTGTATTAAGATTTTTTATTATACTTTTGCATCACTAAACATAAACCACCAAGAATGAATAAAATATCTACGTTAACGTTTTCTATTTTAATTACATCTGCATCATTAATTGCTCAAACGCAATTCCCAAATGCAAGCTTTGAAAATTTAGGTAATGCAAGCCCAGGAGTTGCTTCAGAGCCAACAAGCTGGTATTCTAACAAATCGGGTTCTAACCTGGCTACAGCAGGTGGTCAAACTTGTTTTCAGGATGCTACCACAGCTCATAGCGGTTCTCATTCAATGCGTTTAGAAACCATTTCATACATTGGAACTGCCATAAACGGTAGTGCTACAACAGGTGTTATAAATGCAGTTAGTTTTAATAAAACAACCGGGTATATTGGTACTATAAATTATAGTATAGCTTCTGATGATAGACGTTTGGCTTGTACAGATCGCCCGGATAGTATTGTAGGTTGGTATAAATATACCCCAGGTGATGCAACAGAACAAGCTAAAGTGCGCGCTATTTTACATACCGGAGATTATAATGATCCTGAAACACCTGTGAGCAGTAACCACCCCGATTTATCAGCTAATAAAATTGGCGATGCATTATTTGTTTCTAACGCAGGAGTAACGGTTGGTACTTGGACTCGTTTTAGCGCAGCTTTTTCTTACACAAGCACAGCTACGCCTGCCTATATTATGGTAAATATGACATCTTCTTATAACCAAGCTACAACGGTTACAGGTAGTAAAATGTGGATTGATGATATTGCTTTGATTTATAATAACAATGCGGGGATTAATACAAACACGGCTAAAACCAACAATGTACATGTTTATTATGCCGATAAAAACCTTAATGTTGATTTTGTCAATAGAACAGAAGAGCATTCAAGCCTTTCTATTTTTGATTTAACAGGGAAAATGATTTCTTTTCAGAAATTAGAAAATAACAGATTTAACACAGTTAATCTATCCGGTTTAAATGCGGGCTTGTATTTGTATTTAATTTCGGGTACAGCCTCTCAAAAAGCAGGCAAATTTATTGTTGAATAATTAAATTTCTTTTTTAAAATCCCGCTGTTGTAAT
>CAIXZI010000405.1 GCA_903923915.1 uncultured Bacteroidota bacterium | reverse complement strand
TATCTGTACCTGATACACGCTGTTAGGAGTGGGCAGGATTGTATCTGGATAGACAGGGTGGCTTATATGAAGTTAATGGGAATAAAGAGCCTGAATACGTTTAAACAGGCCATTACGGGGCTTTGTGCCGGGTTATATACGCAGCGGCACTCTGACTTAGATAATTTCAGGGATGTGTTGTGGATTAACCCGCATTATTTTTTCAAGGGGAGCCGGTTAAACAAGTATCCAAATCAGGTGATTATAAAAAAAGTAGTAAAACCAAAATAATTATGAAAACAGTTAAAGAATGTATAGACCTTGACCATAAAAGAGAACTGGAGTTAAATATTGAATTGGGATCTTTGGATAAAATAATTAAGGTTGCTACTTTTAAAAAGAAAAAAATAATTAAAAAGATATCAAACGTTGTTTTACACAGGAACAGATTAATTAATAAGTTATAATCAAACCACCCCTCGCGGGTAACATCAAAAAAGTAAAAAATTATGAAACTTTACAGACTGGACACAAAATTATCGGATGGAACCTATTGGGTTTTAGCCAACGACCCCACCGATGCGGAAACTAAATTATCTACATTTCTGTATAAGCATGATTATGGTTTTTCAAATGACAGAAAAGTAACATCCATCATGCCAATAGCCGAAAGTGTATCAGACGAAGCGTTTATAACCGGTAAGAAATTAATATTATGACCGACCTCTTCACCCCGTTACCCAATGTAACTCCTGTTAAAAAGCGGTCATTTGATGACGTTTGGGAGGAGTATAGGGCGAAACGCGACAAAATAATTAGTGAACAATTTTACAACGGGAAAGAAATAATTAATAAGAAACCATGACCAAATACGAAAAACTGGAAGCGGAGTATAGCGCTTTGGAAACTCCCGAACAACAATGGGCGTGGGTGCTGGCCCATAAGGATGAGGTGAAATTGTTTCACGATAACTACGAAAATGAGGGAAGGTTATATGCTGAATTTGTTAAGGATAAAATTTGTAGAAGATTATATATCAACGATAAATACACTCATTATGGCAGGCTTTTAACCCTACTCGCCGTTTTGGGCATTGAAGCAGAGGGGGTGTGAAATGCTGACATCAAAACACTTTAAAACTGAATTGAAGTTGATAACCTGGGCTAACTCAAAAGAGGGCACAGAGTATATTATCTCCATTATCAAGGATGTGACTAATGGAGATTGGGTAATATTTTATATCGTATAATGAAACTAACAGAAACAGAAAAGACAATGGCTAACCGCTTGTCAACACAGGTTACATTTTTACCTGCAAGTTATGATAAACGGTTTTGTAGTGGGTTACCAGAAGATGGTGATTACACCGAAAAGCAGGTGGCTTATATCCGCCATTGTTTCCATAAGTACCGCAGGCAGATCAAGGATTATCAAAAAATTGTAGGGTAATGGCACTCGAAATAACAGCAAGGGGTAAAATACTACTTAGCGAAAGCGGTAAACAATATCTTCACATCGATAATCCTGATTGGTGGTCGGGTGAGCTGGCACGGTTTGCCCCTGATACAGCCGTTGTAGTAACGATTAAAAAGTGGTATAAGAAGCGCAGCTTGAAACAAAATTCTGTACTACATTGGTATATAAATGCTATTTCTGATGAAACCGGGCAATCTGTAGACACAATTAAAGAAGTTTTAAGACACAAATTCCTTTCAGAGGATATAGTAGACCGAAATGGGGAGATAATGGCTGACAGATCATCTGGTGAAGTTTTAAAGCGGTACAAAAGCACTACCGAACTGTCGACAATGCAATTTAATGAATTTACCGAAAATATACGCCTTTGGGCAAATGATTTTTTGGGATTGCAATTACCACTACCGAATGAGGCGGTAGAATTAAAATTTGATAAATAAAAACCCCTAAATATTTTTCAATAAACAGGGGTTTTCGTATCTTTACTACGCTAATAATTAAAGACATGACAAATATAGAAGAAATCTACAAAAATGTAGTTGGGTATGAAGGTAAATATGAAGTTTCCTCTTTCGGTAATATAAAAGCACTTGCCTATACTCAAATATGCGGCAACCCAAAAAATAATAAAAAATCCCCAATACTTAGACACGAAAAAATATTAAGGCCCGTAATGGGAAATACGGGATACTTGAAAATAGGCCTTACTATAAATGGTAAATTAAAAATAATTTCTGTTCATAGAATAGTAGCCATTGCATTTCATGAAAACAAAGAACAAAAACCGTATGTAAACCATAAAGATGGCAATAGATTAAATAACTATGCCTATAATCTTGAGTGGTGTACAGCACAGGAAAATACTCGGCATTATTATGATGTTTTAAATGGAACACCCCCAAACAAGGGAAAATTAAACTCAACTAATCCTAAAAAAATATTTCAATTCAATAAATATACTAACGAATTAATAGCGGAACACAATTCATCTGCTGATGCTGCAAGAAGTTTGGGTCTTACTTTTGACAACAGTAGAAATATAAATGCGTGTGCAAGGGGTTATAAGGGGCAGAAAACCGCTTATGGGTATAAATGGGCAAGAGTTTAACTTTTAGAAATAAACGAACTGATTGGGAGATACCCTACCCGTTAGAACAAGGAACATTAAATTACTAAAATGATCCCCAGCCCCGACATAAACAACCTTATTCGGATGTACCGGCACTACGAGGCCAGGGCTAATGAGTGTTGGGATGTTTATAAAACCATTGAACAGGCCAGCTTCATGTGGGACTACTACATGGGCATGGTTGACCTTTACAGAGAAGCAATAATTTCACATATTTAAAAATGATAAAAGAAGAAATTTTGGATAACCTACAAGAATTTGTTGAGCTGTCTGCTCGTGTTTTTTTAGACGGCAATCCTCCGCATAAAATGTGCTTTATAATTTCTTCTGCCATTAAAGAATTATTGGATGCGTTCGACATAAAAACACAGATTATTGAGGGAGAAATATATCATACAGATTGGTATCACTTTTGGCTTGAATTAGAAGATGGCAGAATAATAGATGCCACAGCTGGGCAGTTTAAAAAACCCAATGGTGACGACATGCCACCTGTTTATGTTGGACAACGACCCGATTGGTATATTACAGATGGATTGTTAATATTAGAATAGTTACTACCTTTACGGCCTTTTAAATGGTTAAATTAGCGTTGGGGGATTACTCGTGGTTGGGTAATCCCCCTTTTTTTTGTTGGTGCGCAGGGAATAATTGATGCCCGCGCTTTTTTGCCCGTTTTTAGTAGGTATTTACACCAAAAAGTGCTTTTAAACGCTGGAAACGCAATATTGATAGCAGCGCTGCCCGCGCAGGTTTTAATTACACCGAATTCAGGGTAATTAAAAATGTCAAGCATATACCCGGTTAAAACGTGTGCAGTTTTCATTGGTGAAAATTTATTTTCGGAAATACTTGCAGATATTGTACAATGTCCGTAAGTTTACGGCATGGAACCAAACAAAGCACAATTACCTCCTCCATTAAAGGTTGACCGAACCAAACTGATTACCCAGGCAGAGTATGCCCGGCGTAACAATTTAATCCGTCAACGGGTAAATGATCTTGTAAAAGCAAAAAAACTTAATACGGTTGATATTATTGGGGGCACCTTAATCTTGTTGGATTAGTGCCCGTTTTGTTGGCTTTATACTTTGTTACACTGTACAATTAAATTATAACTTATGATTAACTCACAACTTCAAGAACAGGGTTTTGATACTCTCCTTAAATTACTAAAATACTATGATAGGTTAGCCATGAAAGTTCTGGGACAAGAGTTTAAATACGATAGCCCCGAATACAAAAAATTTAAAGTAATTATAGACGACTTAGATGCTATTATACTGGAAAAGTATAAAGAAGAAACTAATACACAACCCAATTATTCAGGTCAAGTTAGTAATTAAGATGGCTAAGGAAGCATTCTATTTTAGTCATGACTACGGGGCAAGGAACGACCCTAAATTACAAAAGGTCTTAATGAAGCTCGGGCAAGAGGGTAAGGGTGTTTATTGGGATTTAGTTGAGATGCTTTTTGAGGAAGGCGGCAAACTTTTAATCTCCGAATGCGAAAGTTATGCGTTCGCATTGCGAACCAATGATAGTTGCATAAAATCATTGGTTAATGACTTCGGTTTATTCAACAATGATGGTAATATGTTTTGGTCTGATAGTGTAAACAGGAGAATTTTTGAACGCGAGGAAAAATCAGAAAAGGCTCGTTTAAGCGCAAAAACACGTTGGAATAATGCGAACGCATCAAAAAACAATGCAAACGCATTGCGAGATGAAAGCGATGGCAATGCTATAAAGGAAAGTAAAGTAAATAAAGTATATAAGTTTATAATTCCATCAAACAAAGAAATTGAAGATTATTTTAAAGAGTTAAACAGGCCTGAAAAAATGCAAAAGTTTATTAATCATTATTCAGCAAACGGATGGATGGTTGGTAAAAACAAAATGAAAGACTGGAAAGCTGCTGCAAGAAATTCACTTGATTGGAGTGGTGGATCGTCTAATGTTTATAATGGCAAAAAGGTAGTTGACGAGAGTAATAACCCCTCACTTTATTAGCATGATTAAAAGACTTACAGATTATGCGGATATGGTAGTTAACCACCATGAGAACGGAACCGAAAAGGGTTTTAACGTTGGTTTTAAGTGCTTAGATGAACTTATCACCCTAAAAACAGGATATAGCACATATATACTTGGTTTTCCTGGGGCCGGCAAAACAGAAATACATTTGGAAATGCTTTTTAACATGACCGAAAGTAGGGGATGGAAACATGCTTTATTATCCCCTGAAATTGGCGGTATGGAAGATGTTATAGCGGAATTGGTTTCTAAATATCTACGCAGACCGTTTTTTAAATCAAACCCATTTTCGCCAAACGCCCAACAAATTTATAACGCAATAGCTGAATTATCGCAATGGTTTTTTCCAATGGATAATGACGAACAGGACTATACCATCGACACTTTCTATGAAGATTGTGAAAAATTGGAGAAAGACCACAAAATAAGGCTTAACACAACTTCTATTGATCCGTGGAATGACCTTACGGAAAACCTAAATGACTTTGGTGGCAGGGAAGATAAATATTTGGCATGGGCATTAAAGCGGGTTAGGCAGGATGCAAAAAAAAATAAGCGCCATAACTTCATAGTTACTCACGCTAAAGATATGCCAGCTATTGCGCTTAAATCTGTTATAGGAAAAGAGGTTTACTGTACAGCAATACCCACTCTACAAAGTTTTGCAGGTGGACAGGTATGGAGTCGCAGGGCATTTAATGTACTTGGCATTTGGAGACCAGAGGAAGGCGCGATAGACCCGAAGCGCGGATTGCCGTTTGATAAAAATGAGGCTATTGTTTTAAGCCTTAAATCTAAGCCAAAGGGTTCAGGAAAAAAAGGAAGCTGCTCTTTATATTTTGATTGGAAAGTGAACAGGTATTACGAAAAAATAGGAGAAAATAACTTTTATGCATTTGAACATGAAAAAGAAGAAAACCAACAAAAAATTGCCGATAGCGGACTTAATCACCAGGCATTAATGGCACAGGCGAGATATGAACCGATTAGTAGCGATGAAGAATTGTTTTAACAATGGCAAACTATAAAAATAATTATCCATTTAGTTCGCCCGGAAAGGTAACCGTAGAAAAATTAATGGAGTTCTACGATACAGAACTGGATATGATGTCTAATGATTTGGTAGATAGCCTCACCCCCGCGGTAAAGAGTATGCAGGCTGTTCAAATCGTTTTGCAGATGCAGATTGAATTGGCTGACCACATAAAGGCTAAAGGAACGTCAAATAAAGCCGCTACTGCGGCGAAAAGACTTTTTGAGATATATGGTTGTGTCGTGTCACTAAATAGGCTTACGGGCGATTTAAATACCATGCAGTTGACCAACATGGAGCTTAATGGCAGGATGAAAGTTTTACAGTTAGAAAACTCAAAACTTAAACAACAATTAGAAAATATTGCCAAATCGGAAACCTTTTAACCTTTTAACCCTCAAAACAACAACAATTTAAAACAGAATGATTATGAAATATCAACAAAAAGTAGAAAATTGGCTAATTAAATGTTTCGGTGAAGAAATAGCCCGTGATAAAACAGAGCGTTGTTTTAGGTTTACCGAAGAAAGCCTTGAACTTGTGCAATCATTGGGTATTACCAAAGAACAGGTTTTGGAATTGGTGGAATATGTTTTTAATAGACCATTTGGAGAACCGCATCAGGAGGTTGGTGGAACAATGGTAACTCTCGCCGCCCTATGTGGTGCCGCAGACCTATGCCTTGAAGATGCGGCAAATGATGAATACGAACGAATTTTGACAAAAATTGACAAGATACGGTCAAAACATTTTAGTAAACCACAAAATGTTTTATCACCAATACCGGGTAATTTAATTTAACATGACCGCCGAAGACCTAATTTTAAGCAAGACGATAAAAAAGTGGTTTGCCATTTTTGAAGCCATGAAGCCGGGGCAAATGATTGAAGTCGCTGATGTGGCTAAGAAAGATCCGAAACTTTTTACCGATTTATGTAAAACTTTTATCGATGGAAACCCGGAAACACATGAAATGTCTAATGATTACGCTTACTTAAAACGAATATTATGAAAACCACTAAACCAATAACCACCGAACACCAGGCACTCCAAATTCAACTTTCGCTACAACGAATGGCGATTATGTCAAGAATGTTGCAAATAGAAAACCAGCAGCACATTGTTGACACCGATTTTAAAATTGCCAACATTAATAATTTCGCCCGTCGCATAGGTCAGGATTGTCAGCAAATAGAGCAACACCTGAAAAAATCAGGTCGCTTAATTATTCAAGTGGCTAATGAAGATTTTTATGATGAATATTCCGCAGCAATATGGAGCGTTGTGGATTTATTAGCGGGGATGCCTATTGATGAGATAAAAGATATTGCTAATAATTTGACCGCATTACATCAATTATAAGCCACTTTAAACATTTTTGGTATTGTGTATCGTCTTTTGGATAATAATTAATCACAGGTCATAAAAAGTAGGTCTATGGACGAAACAATAACAAGTCAACAACCCCAATTACAGATAGTGGATGATAAGCATTATCACCGTCAATTGGCTTTACAGGCCGCGGCAACCATTATAAACGCCACCATTGACGACCTTTTAACTAATGCCGACAAGATAGAAAAATGGTTGAATCGGGATCAAATGAAATAAAAAAAGCCCCCATCGGATCAGACAGGAGCTTTTTCTTTTGTTTTTTACTGTTACCAACCGGCAATTATTGTAGCATAAGATTCGGTTACGTAAATAGTGCTTTGTTGTTTGGTTTGCCCTACCTGATAAGCTACATCAATGGCGCAACCCGCTTTGAGGTATGTACCTGGTGTATAGGGATAGGGTCCACCTACGATGTTTTGCGCCAACAGGGTGTAGACCGGTGACGGAGATTGAGGAAATGGGTTTGCGGCGGTAATTGCGCCACAAGGGGGAAACGGAGATTGGGAAAGACTTGCGATTTTTTCGCCGAATACCGTTGCCGCAAGGTGTACTTGTTGAGAACCTGCTAATGCTGCCATGATTATTTTTTTTATGTGTATGGTAAAGGTAGGGGGTGTTGATAGAAAAGTGTAAATATATTTTGCTATGTAGATTATTCTGTTTACGTTTGCGGAATGGAAGATATTAAAGTCAAACTAACCATAGGCGACCAGCTGAAAGCGGCAAGGATGGAGGCCGGGCTGACGCAGGTTGAATTGTGGGAGCGTTCACGGGTATCGGTGTTTACCATTAGCCAATTGGAGAAGAACAAGGCGTATAATGCCTCTACCCATACGATCAGGGCTTTACAATTTGCTTTAAATATTACTTTTGAGATATGAGTTCAGTTATTATCATGTGTTGCTACGATACCGAAGAAAACGGTAGAACCGAATATACCCGACGGACACTCGAAAGTTTATTGTTTACGGTAGATTGGAGTAAACACAGGTTGATAATCGTTGATAACAATAGTTGTGTAGAAACAAAGGCGCTTTTAAAAAACCATAAGCTACCCGAATGGACGCTGATAACATTATCTAAAAACATTGGTACAGCAAAGGGTATAAATATGGGTCTTAGGATGCGTAATCCACAGGAATTTTGCGTTAAGCTGGATAATGACGTGGTGATACACCAAAACGGATGGGTTGATGAAATGGAAGAAGTGTTTAGCCGTGATTCCACTATTGGTATCGTTGGATTAAAGCGGAAAGATATTGACTTCGATGCCAACCATGAAAACCCAAGTTACCGAAGCAAGTTAATACAGTTGCCACATAAACCGGGGGAAACCTGGATAACTGTTGAGGGTGGTGGACAGATAATGGGCACC
>CAIXZI010000404.1 GCA_903923915.1 uncultured Bacteroidota bacterium | reverse complement strand
GGCCTGCAGCACACTGCCCATCAATACTTCATTCACCTCAGTAGCACTCACACCGGCACGCTCCAGCGCTGCCTTGATAGCGATAGCGCCCAGCCTTGTAGCCGAAAAATCCTTCAGCGCACCGCCCCACGCCCCTATAGGCGTGCGCACTGCCGATACTATATATACTTCTTTCATGTTGTTGTTTTGTGTGATTAAAAGTCGCGCAAAGGTAACGTTTTGCGGGTTAGTTAATTAGTTAAAGGGTTAATTGGTTCCGTTCGACAAACTCACGATGACAAAGGTGTGTATAATTGCTCATTTTTATTGCTCACATTTTTATTGGCAATCAATAAGTTGTGTCGTTTTGAGCAGGAATTGTTGCTCACTTTGTTACTCACTGATTTTTCATCACGATGGCCGGTTTCACGTAGTCTTGGTGCGCCGCCGAATCAGGAATTTAGTTACCAAAGCGCGTCATTTCACACAAAGGCCACAATGGCAAACACAGAGATCACAATGCTTAAATACGACACAAAGATCGGAAGGAATTGAATACGCTCCAAGACGAAAAATCTATAGGGGTATTGATGAAAACCGAGTGTGTACGGTAGGTGTAAACTGGGCTAGATTTGTAGACGAGTCGGCCATGCAAGGGCTATGCTACAGATTCGCGCCAGACGGAGTCAATACACTATGGGTAATGATGGCTTAATGTTTGCGCGTTAAGCATTATTTTATTATAATTGTTCCGCAAATGAAATTTAATAATTTTTAGTTATGAAGAAAATAGGCTTATTAATAATGTTACAGATGCTAAATATTTCGGTCAATGCCCAAACATTGAAACAGCAAGTACCGAAAGAAAGTAAGATATATGTTTTGGGCCCAACTCATGTAATGGTGGATGCAGCATTGGATGAGCTTGGGCGTTGGGGTTATTGGAGCTTTGCTAAAAGTAAAGAAACGGCGGACTTCGTTATATATCTATATATGGATAAAAGACCTGTTTCCTATATGGATTTTAATTTTTCAGCCGAATTTCGAGATAAAAGGGATAGTATAGTTTATACCACACCAACTGTAAATTCTGTGCTTCCTAATGGTGGGGTAATAAAACTGATTAAAAAATGCATTGAACGAAAAATAGATAATTGATTGTGGTCTCCGATTGGAGATTGTTAGGTACAAACAGTAGTTTTGCCCGTTTTTCGTATTCCCATTGTTCGTGATGTTCCGCGCAGCGGGCATCGCGAACTGGAATACCGCCGATTTGCAATCGACAACTGGAGCAGTTCGGGTAACATACCATAGCTCTATGTTATCTTCTTTGTTAGAATCTTCCGAAATGTATTTTACTTAAAAATAGAAATTTATGGGATCGTCACTTACTATAGTGTTAACAGCAATAATTGCGGGTATTGGCTATGTACTTAAAATTGAGATTGAAAAAAGAAGAGAAATAGAAAAGCAACTTTCGGAAAAAAAGTATGGCGTTTATATATCGATTATTGAATTATTTTTTTCAATGTTTGAGACAATTTGAAAAAATAAAGAACAAGGGAATGTCTCGGAGGAAACAATTGATAAACTATTTAAAATTGTTGAGGGATTGGTGATTTATGGATCTGATAATGTGGTTAAAAAATTTGCTTATTGGAAGACGCAAGCCGCTGGTTCTAATGGCAGCGACGCATTGGTGCTATTTATTGACGTTATTATTGAAATAAGAAAAGATATGGGAAACCAGAATACAAAAATGAACATGGATGATTTGTTAGGTATGCTTATTATTGATTATGAAAGCTATAAGAAAAAGCTGATTGAAGATATGCAAGCAAGTCATCCCCATGTTGCCAGTAGTTCCCGCTAGTTGTGTTGTTCGTGATGTTCCCCGTTCCCCGTAGTGTTCACAAAAATAAAAGAATAGGTTGTTGGGCGTAAATTTTATTTACGTCCTTGCCGGTAGCCAGTCTCTGACTGGCGAGTGCGCGCAACCACTGTTCACTGGCGCAGGTCTGTAGCCCAGCATTGAGCACCGCCGACCTGTGTCTACGTAATCGCCGGTTTGCAACCTTTACCTGGATTGAATATATCAAATCAAACTTTAAAAGCCAAAAGCGATATTTACTCAATCTTAGTAGTGGAAACTTTCTTTTTTCCTTTTTTTAAATCTCTTACAATTTTTTTTCTTAGTTCGAGACTAAACTCATTGAGTGCTTCTGTAATCCAAATGGACACATGTCGTTCCCATGTCTCATCGGAAATATCGTATCCGTTCATTTCGTCACGAAGCCTATCCATGATTGATTTATGCCAATCTACCGGTTTAAATTTCTTTTTCGAGAGCTGATCTAATGTGTATGTTTTCATGTTTTTTATTTTTTTGTAAATAATAAGAAGGGGGTATTGTACTTATTACATAAGTCTTCCAAAACTAATAAAAAACATCGTTCAATAATAGTCTCTGTTCTTATTGTGTAAAAATCATTTTCCCGTTGCACGTATTGTTCACTAAGATAAAAAATAGGTTGTTGAGCGTGATCTTTAGATGGTAGCCAGTACCAGCTATTTTATAAAGCGGTGAATTGCTTTATCGGCGTTATCTTGGAATGAAGTGTTTTTCAGATCAGTGTAGAAAGTGCTCTGGTCAACTACGTTGCCCGATAACTTGCCTTCTCTGCTGGCATAAAAAACGCCACTTTTATAACGATCTTCCGAAATGCCATCTACAAAGCGTTTTACACCTACGTCCAATTTATGCACCATGTCTCCCATCAATGGAAATACAACAGGCATCATAAAATTTTTCAGCATGAAACGCATGGGCGCGGGCAAATTATCCGGTGCCGCTGTCCCCGTGGTATTCCCGGGACTCATCACAACAAACTTGAGGCCGGGATATTTTCTTGCCATTGCTAACGTCCACATCGTTCCTGCGTATTTAACGTAGCCATATACTTGCGTTACATCGAATTTATTACCAAAATAGGAACCATCAAGAACACCCGCAAACTCATCTACAGAAGAAGTTCTCATTGCTACCGGCTTCATTCCAAGACTCTTTACTCCCGGTACTGCTTCTGCACTTACAAAAAGCACTGCCTTTTTTAACTGATCACGTTTTATTAATTCCTCTACCAGCACGACATGGCCTAAAATATTAGTCGCTGCTAGTAGGTTCATACCGGAAGAAGTAACCTGTGCAGCAGTTTTCCCAACCATTCCACCTGCATTTAAAATCACTGCATCAATAGGTCCTTTTATTTTTTCTACTGCTTTTCTTACAGAATTTGCATCTGAAACATCCCCAATAACAATTTCAAAGATCGTTTTTCCCGTTTGCTGCTCCAGGTCTTTTTTTGCTGCCTCGGCCCTTTCCTGATTTCTACAAAAAAGGATCACCTTTTTTGTTTCCTTTCTCAATGCTAACTGGCGGGCCGCCTCTTTTCCAAGCCCGTTATTTGCCCCGGTTATTAATATGCTTTCGTTCATTTTTGTTTCTTTTTTTACTGCGTTGAAAAATATTTGTGTGGTCGGGTAGATCAGTCGTATTAAAAAACAGGTCGGTCTGTTTTTTTAATGGCAAAAAAAAGTTACAACAGTTTCAGCGCACTTTTATGTGCGGCAACAACGGGCCAGGACTCTCCATAGACCTTGCATGACATTATAGCGCCATCAAATAATAAATAAATGCCGTCAGCTAAGCTTTCAGCACTTTGCAATTCATCGTGGCTCATTGCACCAGATGTTAATATCCCGGCAAATAAGGCACGAAGCCCATTTTTTTGCTTTCGTATCACGTCATAAACGCGAACGTTTTGATCAGGGATCTCACCGGCAATATTTAGGAATTGACAGCCATGAAATCCTTTGGAATCAGTATTCAGGGATAAAAATTCAAAAATGGCAGATATCTTTTCCTTGGCCTCTACTTTCGTTGCTGCTACTTGCCTGAAACGGCCTATGGTTTGCTCAAACATAAACTCCAGGTATGCTATGAGCAAATCTTCTTTTGACTTGAAGTGC
>CAIXZI010000403.1 GCA_903923915.1 uncultured Bacteroidota bacterium | reverse complement strand
TTTAGTTGCGAATGAAGAATAATTTAAAATTAAAAATTAAAAAGTTAAAAGGTGTACGGTTGCTTTTTAATTTTACATTCTTACTTTTTAATTTTTATTCTTTTGCTCAAGAACAAATAAAAACCGCTTTTGATAAATATGGTCCTTATGGCGCGCCTGTTTATACCGATTTAAAAGAGGCACTTAAAGATGAAAAAGCTGTTTATAAACTAAACCTCAGTTATAAACTAGTTGATTTAAAACTATGGCCAAAGCTAACCAAACTCAGCAATTTGCAAGCCTTGCAATTACAAAGTATATCGGTAAACCAATGGCCTGATGATTTTAGTTTGTTAACCAATTTGGTTTATTTAGGATCTTACAATAATGAGTTTACAAACTTCCCTAAAGATTTCAACAAGCTTGGAAGCCTTATGTATATTGAGTTACATAACACTAAGATAGATTCAATACCACAAAGTATTGCTTATTTGCAACGCTTAAAAACTTTTAAATTTTCAGGAACAAATGATACACTAAAACTGCCTAAGAGTTTAAAATATTTAAAATCATTAAATGATTTAATTATTGAAAGTGCTATTTTAGATAGTATGCCAAAACCGCTTTTTTCTATTTCTCCTTTAAAAACATTGGTAATTGTTAATTGCGGCATACAAGCCTTGCCTGAAAAGCTTGATAAATTAAGTAATTTAGAAGTATTGGTTTTAGATTACAACAAGCTAAGTCAACTACCTCGCGATATTTATAAATGCAAAAATTTATACGCCTTATCGCTTAAAAAAAACAACCTAACTAAATTACCAGATACAATTTGTTTGCTTAAAAACCTTACCAAGCTTGATTTGCGCGATAACCCGATAAACAAAGAAGAGATAGAAATATTAAAAATCTTACTTCCTGGTTGCCAGATTATTTATTAAGTAAAATCTTACTTTGATACTTTTTTGCCGTTGCTGTTTAAAATAATATAATACAAGCCAGATAACGTTACTAAAAAGAAGGTTTATCGAAAACCAAATTTACTGCGTTTAAAATACTGGTTTCGTTTTTAGAAACGCTATTCTTCGCATCATTATAACGTTGAAGGAATTTATCATCACTAAAAAAATAATTCCTGATTTTTTCTTGCACTAAACTTTCAAACCAAAAAACAGTTTGCGCTTGCCTTTTTTTATGAAAGAATTTTTTGCTTTCGGTATGACGAATATATTTTTCAATCATATTATACACTTCTTCAATGCCTTTATTTTCGGTACTTGAACAGGTTTTTACTTCGGGTATCCAACCACTTTCGGTTGGAGGGAATAAATGTATAGCGTTTGCATATTCTGCCCGTGCTATTTTTGCTTTATCGAGATTGTTTCCATCACATTTTGTAATGGCAATACCATCGGCCATTTCCATGATACCGCGTTTAATGCCCTGCAATTCATCTCCGGCACCGGCAAGCATTAACAATAAAAAGAAATCGGTAAGTTGATGAACCTCTGTTTCACTTTGCCCAACGCCAACAGTTTCAATAATGATGTAATCAAAACCTGCCGCTTCGCATAGTAAAATAGTTTCGCGTGTCTTGCGCGCTACACCACCTAAACTACCACTTGATGGTGAGGGACGAATAAATACATGATCATCGATAGAAAGTTTTTCCATGCGTGTTTTATCGCCCAGGATACTTCCTTTACTAAGCGTACTGCTTGGATCTACTGCTAAAACAGCCACTTTATGATTTTTTTGAACCAGTATTTGCCCGAAAATTTCTATAAAGGTACTTTTACCAACACCCGGAACACCTGTAATACCAAGGCGCACAGACTTTCCAGAATGGGGTAAAATCTTTTCAATAATTTGTTTAGAAATTTCCTGATGTTCTGCCTTGCTCGATTCTACAAGGGTTATAGCCCGCGCTAAAACAGAAATATCTTTATTAAGAATACCTTCTACATATTCATCTATGCTAAGAAGGTGTTTCATTTATACTAATTCGATATCGAACTGAACAAGATCTACAAACTCTTGCACACGCTCTTCAACATTAGCTTGAGTTAAACCTATTAGTCTTTCCGTACCAAATTTTTCAACGGTAAAACTTGCCATGGCAGAACCATAAATGATAGCACGTTTCATATTTTCAAAAGAAATATCTTTAGTTTTTGCTAAGAAACCAATAAAGCCACAAGCAAAGCTATCGCCGGCACCGGTTGGATCAAACACTTCTTCTAAAGGTAAGGCAGGAGCAAAGAAAACTTCCTCTTTATTAAATAATAAAGCACCATGCTCTCCTTTTTTAATGATAAGGGTTTTAGGCCCCATTGCAATAATTTTTTGAGCCGCTTTTACTAAAGAATATTCTCCTGACAGCTGGCGCGCTTCGCTATCATTGATAGTTAACACATCTACTTTAGCAATAACTTTTTTCAAATCATCCATGGCAATATCCATCCAAAAATTCATGGTATCTAACACAATTAATTTTGGACGCGTTGTAAGTTGATCTAATACTTTTAGTTGTAACGATGGCATTAAGTTGCCAAGCATTAAAAACTCACAGTTTTGGTACGATGCAGGTACAATTGGATCGAAATCGGCCAATACGTTTAATTGCGTATCAAGTGTATCGCGGTTATTTAAATCGTTATGGTATTTACCGGCCCAGAAAAAAGATTTTTCACCTTTTTTAATTTGAAGCCCGTCTAGGTTAACGCCTTGTTTTTTCAGGATGTTTAAGAAATCTTCCGAAAAATCTTCTCCCACAACAGAAACGATATTGATTTTATTGTAGAAATAAGAAGCTGCAAGGCTAATATACGAAGCTGCTCCGCCTACAATTTTGTCTGTTTTACCAAAGGGAGTTTCGATTGCATCAAACGCCACGGTACCAATAACTAATAAACTCATAATGAAATTTTTTTTGCAAATATATTGCTTATTTACAATTGATTAAATTTTAATTCCAATAATAGTAACATCGTCTACCTGCTCTAAATCTCCTTTCCAAGTATTAAAGGTTGAAGCTAAAATATTATACTGATCTTCTAATGGTTTAGTGTTATTTGAAACCAGTAAATATTCTAATTGGTGGTACTTGAATTTTTTTCCTTTTGGGCCTCCAAACTGATCGGGGTAGCCATCTGTTATTAAATAAAACAAGGTATTTTCTTTTAATTGTATTGTATGCGTGGTAAAGGGCTTTAAATTATCTGTTTTACCGATGGGTTGTTTATCTGCTTTTATTTCTAATAACTCATTGTTTTGCATGTACCATAATTGGTTATTGGCTCCACTCCAAAGGGCATTTTTGTTTTTTTTATCAATAGCTAATAAAGAAATATCCATTCCGTCTTTAATTTCTTCACCACTTTTTTCGAAGGTTTCTAAAACAAGTTCACGTGTTTTATCTAATATTTTACCCGTATCGCGTAATCCAAATTCTTTTACAGCGCGATTTAAAGCATTGCTACAGACTACACTTACCATAGCACCCGGAACTCCGTGCCCCGTGCTATCTGCAGCTGCTATATATGTTATATTATCTAAATGCTGCATCCAATAAAAATCTCCGGCAACAATGTCTTTGGGTTTATAGTATATGAAATTATAAGGAAAATGTTTTTTTATTTCTTGATGAGAAGGAAGGATAGCCTGTTGCAGCCGTTTGGCATATGTAATGCTATCAATAATTTCTT
>CAIXZI010000402.1 GCA_903923915.1 uncultured Bacteroidota bacterium | reverse complement strand
TTTTGTATGGTACTTACTGCATTAAGCCTTTTTCTATTGTCTATATTAAAACAAGTTGGTTAGTTTGTTCATACTTATTCCCCACGTGTAACCCGACTGGTCGGGAAACTAGGCTCAATTTTCATTTTTATTTCTTGTTTTGGAACTCCCGGCAACATGGGAGCCTACTGTAGAATTTGATAGATTTTATAAAATAGGACATAATATATTTGAGATCAGAATAAAAAGTCTCGATATTGAGGTCGAATAACCTCGATAAAAGACTTAGCCGATGCAATGTGAATTACTATTCAACATGCTTGATTTTTCAATTAAGCCAGACAATAGCGTAGAACTGTCTGAATTTTTATTCACTGACAATCCAAACATTAGGAGGGCTTTTTTTAACGACAAAATTGTTAGGGCGTTTGGCACACTTACTGCATTTCATAGTATTGGACAAGGATATGTTTTTTATAGCAGACCAGGAGAAGGATTACCACAATTACCATCCGAATACGATTTAAGAGAGTATGTAGATATGCAATCGCTGAACAAAATAAGTTCACTGAAATTGTTTTTAAATTGTCTTTGGATTGTTAGGGATAATAGTGCGAAGATAAATACTGTTGTAGGCGTTATCAAGGATACAAATTGGGCTAATTTCACAAATACCCAGTTTATGCCTACTATGGCATCTGGGGATCACTATAAATCTTCTTTTAGCGCTCAGGAGCTGGTTGCCGCCAATACTTATTATAAACAATATAATTCACTAATAAAATCACATAATGATACCTCAAGGATTAACACTCCTATTCACATAAGCGAAAACGCAAGTGTGGTGCAGTCTGTGTCTAAGTCAAATGTTTCTTCATTTGATCACAATAAAACAAATTGCTTGGAAAGAGCAATGCATTTTTTGCAAATGGCAAGAGTGGAGGATTATTTGATGTATAAAATCGCTCTTTATATTCCAGTTTTAGAGTGTTTATTTATTACTGACTCAAAAGATCTCATGCAAAAGATGAGGTACAGAGTAGCTTTTTATATAGGGCGAGACAGGCAAGAGAGAAGAGATATAGATGATTTAGTAAGAGATTGCTATGATATACGCTCGAGTTTTATTCACGGCCAGACCATGAGCTCCAAAAATCAAAAAACTCAAACTCAGATGCTTGAATATTCCGTGAGGCTTGATGAATTGGTTAGGCGGATTTTCAGGCAGATTATGGATAACGATCTTGATAGATTCATAAACGTCGATAAATCAGAGAGAGAAAACTATTTTCAAAAATTAATTTACGATATAGAGGGTTACCCTTATCGAATTTAAGTATAAACAAACGGTAAAATAAATTTTCGTCTGGCGCGAGTCTGTAGCAGAGCCCCGGCATCGCAGACTCGTCTACAAATCTAGCCAGTTTGCAACTGGCGTACGCACTCGGTTTTCATCAATACCCCTATAGATTTTTCGTCTTGGAGCGTATTCTTTTCCTTCCGATCTTTGTGGCGTAATTGATGATTTTCCGGGCAGCAGTTTCGCCTTATTAGCATTATATCTATTTTGTCTTTTCCCGAAATGCTCACTTGGAATTTGGAATTTCCCGATTGGGATTTAAAAATTACAATGGGACATCTGAAATAAAATATACATCCAAAACCCCTTCTACGGCCATAGCTTTAGCGAAGGCGGTTTACCGACACACACGCACATACAAACACACTATATGAGTTATCCCCAAAAAAAAGTAAATCACAATGGGACATTGCGTTTCACCCGCCATAGCTAAGAGGGTCCAAAAACGTATCATGGTTCGGCGAGGCTCACCTCGACTATCCAACTAAACCGGTAGCGAAAAAAACTGAGCAAGGGTGAGCAAAAAGTGAGCAACTTTTATCCACAAAGAACTACTTAAACAATTGACTATCAACAAAAATGTGAGCAATAAAAATGAGCAATTATACACACCTTATTAACCAATTAACCCTTTAACTAATTAACTAACCCGCAAAACGTTACCTTTGCGCCACTTTTAATCACACAAAACAACAACATGAAAGAAGTATATATAGTATCGGCAGTGCGCACACCTATAGGGGCGTGGGGCGGTGCGCTGAAGGATTTTTCGGCTACAAGGCTGGGCGCTATCGCTATCAAGGCAGCGCTGGAGCGTGCCGGTGTGAGTGCTACTGAGGTGAATGAAGTATTGATGGGCAGTGTGCTGCAGGCC
>CAIXZI010000401.1 GCA_903923915.1 uncultured Bacteroidota bacterium | reverse complement strand
TATTTAATAATAATTAAAAACAAAATAACATGTATTACAACGACAACACAGTAGTTTATTTTAACGGACAATGGCTAAAAGCAAAAGACCTTATGGTTAGTCCTTACACACAAACCATGCATTATGGTAGCGGTGTTTTTGAAGGTATCCGATCTTATGCCACACCAGATGGTACACGCGTATTTAAAGCTGATGAGCATTATAAGCGCCTTTTATATTCTGCTAATAAAATGCACCTTAAAGTAAATCAAACAGCAGAAGAATTTACAAATCTTACTTATCAATTATTAGAGAAAAATAATTTAAGTGATGCGTATATACGCCCTCTAATATTTGCCGGAGCAAATATGTCGCTTACCCCAACTGATGAGGTACATGTTATGCTATGTGCTTGGGAGTGGGGTAAATATTTAGGGAATAAATTATTGGATGTGATGATATCTTCGTATCAACGTCCTAATCCAAAATCTTGTCATGTTGAAGCAAAAGTTACCGGGCATTATGTTAATTCTATATTAGCTACTACCGAGGCTAAATATAAAGGTTTTGACGAAGCCTTGTTATTAGACGCAAATGGAAATGTAGCAGAAGGACCGGGCGCAAATTTTTTCTTCGAAAAAGATAACGTTTTATATACATCACCTTTAGGAAACATATTACCCGGCATAACACGTGCCACCATGTTTGAGTTATGCAATGAATTAGGGTTTAAACTGGTAGAAAAATATTTTACTCCCGAAGAAGTAAAAGGTGCTGACAGTGCATTTTTTACAGGCACAGCAGCAGAAGTAGCAGGCATAGCTTCTTTAGATAAAGTAAATTTTAAATTAAAATGGGAAGATTCCTTAGGTGCGGTGCTTCAGGCAAAATATACAAGACGAGTAGCCTTTAACGAATACGGAAATTTTTCATTAGTATAAAATCAATAATTATGGAATTAAACAGATATAGTAAAATAGTAACGCAAGATGAGTCGCAACCCGCATCACAGGCTATGTTATATGGTATAGGACTTACAGATACCGATATGAAAAAAGCGCAGGTGGGCATAGCTTCTACTTGGTACGAAGGTAACACTTGCAACATGCACTTAAACGGGCTATCAAAATTTGTAAAAGAAGGCGTGCAAAAAAACGGAATGGTTGGCTTGCAATTCAATACCATAGGTATAAGTGATGGAATAACGAATGGTACAGAAGGTATGCGTTATTCTTTAGTATCGCGTGAGATAATAGCTGATTCTGTAGAAGCCGTTACCGCAGCCCACTATTACGATGGTTTAATAACCATAGCAGGCTGTGATAAAAACATGCCAGGTGTTGCAATGGCTATGATACGTGTAAATCGCCCATCCATAATGGTTTATGGTGGCACTATAGCATCAGGTAATTACAAAGGCAAAAAATTAAATATCGTTTCTGCATTCGAAGCACTTGGAGAAAAGTATGCCGGTAAAATATCTGACGAAGATTTTAAAGGAGTTATAAAGAATGCTTGTCCGGGCGCTGGTGCTTGCGGAGGGATGTATACAGCTAACACCATGTCTTCGGCTATAGAGGCCATGGGATTGAGTTTACCTTATAGCTCTTCTAATCCTGCTTTAAGTGCAGATAAAAAAGAAGAGTGTTTAAAAGTAGGAGAATATGTAAAAGTTTTATTAGAAAAAAACATAAAGCCATCTGACATACTCTCTAAAAAATCGTTTGAAAATGCATTAAGAGTAGTGATAGTTTTAGGCGGGTCTACAAATGCTGTATTACATCTTATAGCTATGGCTAAAACTGCTAACGTTGATTTTACTTTAGAAGATGTTACGCGTTTAAATGAAACTACTCCGGTTTTAGCTGATTTTAAACCAAGTGGGAAATATTTAATGGAAGATCTTTTCGCTGTTGGAGGGGTTCCTGCTGTTATGAAATATCTTTTAGAAAAAGGTATGTTGCATGGTGATTGCTTAACGGTTACAGGAAAAACAGTACGAGAAAATTTAGAGAATGTACAAGAACTCCTACCCGATCAAAAAGTAATTCTTCCAATAGAAAACCCACTAAAACCAACAGGTCACTTACGAGTGTTATATGGTAATTTATCTCCCGAAGGATCAGTTGCAAAAATAACGGGTAAAGAAGGTGAATCATTTACAGGTCCGGCTAATGTTTTTGAAAGTGAATTTGAATGCATAGCCGGAATACGTGAAGGAAAAGTAAAAGCAGGCGATGTTTTAGTTATACGCAACGAAGGTCCAAAAGGTGGGCCGGGCATGCCAGAGATGTTGAAGCCAACTTCTGCTTTAATAGGTGCTGGTTTGGGAAGCAGTGTAGCATTAATAACAGATGGTCGTTTCTCCGGTGGAACACATGGTTTTGTTGTTGGTCATGTCTGTCCGGAAGCCTTTGATGGCGGGCCAATTGCCTTAGTGAAAAACGGAGACGTTATAACAATTGATGCAGTAAAAAATAAAATTGATGTTCTGGTTTCTGATGAGGAATTAATGCAAAGAAAAAAACAATGGAAACAGCCCGAACTAAAAGTAAAGTTTGGTGTACTATACAAATATGCAAAACAGGTTAGTTCTGCAAGTAAAGGATGTGTAACAGATTTATAAAATGGAAAAAAAACGACATATAAAATATAATACAGAAGTTACCGGTGCAGAAGCCGTAATACTGTCTTTACTGGATGCAAACGTAACCGAGATATTTGGTTATCCGGGTGGAGCCATCATGCCCATATACGATGCTCTCTATGATTACATGGATAAATTAAATCATTATCTGGTGCGTCATGAGCAAGGTGCAACACATGCTGCGCAAGGATATTCTAGAGTATCCGGCAAGCCTGGTGTAGTGTTTGCAACGTCTGGTCCGGGGGCAACTAATTTAATAACCGGTATTGCTGATGCACAAATAGATTCAACACCGTTGGTTTGTATAACGGGTCAGGTACACTCTCATTTATTAGGAACAGACGCTTTTCAGGAGACAGATGTAGTAGGTGTTTCTATGCCGGTTACCAAATGGAATATACAAGTAACCAAACCAGAAGATATTGCTCCGGCAATAACCAAAGCGTTTTATATAGCTACCTCCGGTCGCCCAGGACCTGTTTTGGTTGATATAACAAAAGATGCGCAGTTTGGAAAAACAACGTACGATTATAAAAAGTGTGAAAGCATACGAAGTTATTTTCCTTGTCCTAAGGTAAACTTAGAAGATGTAAATGCGGCTGCAGAATTAATAAATAAAGCACAACGACCTTATATACTTTGCGGACATGGTGTATTATTATCAAGTGCCGAAAAGCAGTTGTTAGCTTTAGCAGAAAAAGCAGATATACCTGTTGCATCTACCTTATTAGGCTTGTCTGCATTTCCTCCTTCGCATCCATTGTATGTAGGATATTTAGGCATGCACGGAAATTATGGACCGAATCTTTTAACGAACGAGTGTGATGTTTTAATAGCAATAGGAATGCGTTTTGATGATCGCGTAACGGGGAATGTTAGTAAATATGCCAAGCAAGCTAAAGTGGTCCATTTTGAGATAGATCCAGCCGAGATAAATAAAATAATACCTGCGGATGTAGCTGTATTAGGCGATGCAAAAGAAGCGTTGGAGTTGTTGTTACCAAAAGTAAATTCTGCAAAACGAAAAGACTGGTTACAAAAATTTACGGATTGTAGTAATGTGGAATTTGAAAAGGTTATTCGTGATGCAATAGATCCAGATTCTGAAAAATTACGAATGGCTGAAGTAATCGATAAATTTCACAAAATAAGTGGAGGCAATGCTATAATTGTTACTGATGTTGGTCAACATCAAATGATAACCTCGCGTTATTATAAATTTAATCATCCAAATCATTCGGTTACCTCGGGTGGCCTAGGCACCATGGGTTTTGGTTTGCCTGCAGCGGTAGGCGCAAAGGTTGCAAAACCAAACGAGCAGGTGGTTGCTGTATTAGGAGACGGCGGTTTTCAAATGACAATACAAGAATTGGGGACTATCATGCAAAGTAATATTGCAGTAAAAATTCTTGTACTTAACAATAATTTTTTGGGAATGGTTCGTCAATGGCAGCAATTATTTTTTGATAGAAGGTATTCATTTACAGAAATGAAAAACCCTGATTTTATTACAATTGCAAAAGGTTATAACATAAAAGGAAAAAAAGTAACCGAGCGAGAAAATCTACAGGATGCTTTACAGGAAATGTACAATTCTAAAGAAGCTTTTCTATTGGAAGTTGTAGTTGAGAATGAAGAAAACGTTTTTCCAATGATAACAACAGGCGCTAGCGTTTCAGAAATAATACTTGAATAAAATGAATACAACATATACTATATCTGTTTTTACAGAAGATAAAATAGGCTTGCTAAATCGAATAACAATCATATTTACACGTCGGCACATCAATATAGAAAGCATAACAGCCAGTGAAATAGAAGTGAAAGGGATTTACCGCTACACCATTGTTGTAACAGTAAGTAAAGAGCAAGTCGAAAAACTAGTTAAGCAAATAGAAAAGCAAGTAGAAGTATTTAAAGCCTTTTATCACATGAACTCAGAAATATTATGTAGAGAAATTGCTTTGTATAAAGTTTCGGCTGATGCTTTAAAAGAAAATGAATTGTTTGCCCGCATTGTAAATGAAAACCACGCAACAATAATCAGTGTTTCTCCTGAATACATCGTAGTAGAAAAAACAGGCGATGAAAGAGAAATACAAAATTTGTTTAATGAATTAGAAAAATTTGGAATGCTTGAATATGTAAGGAGCGGACGAGTAGCTATTACCAAACCAATGAAAACATTAACCTCATATTTAAAAGAAATAGAAAACAATAATAAATCAACAGTTAAACACTTTAATAATTAAAATTATGGCACAAATAAATTTTGGTGGCGTTTTAGAAAACGTTGTAACACGCGAAGAATTTACACTAGATAAAGCACGCGAAGTATTAAAAAATGAAACGGTGGCGGTTATAGGTTACGGAGTTCAGGGGCCCGGACAATCACTTAACCTAAAAGATAACAGAATAAATGTTATTGTGGGACAACGTAAAGGTGGAAAGAGTTGGGATAAAGCTTTAGCTGATGGCTGGGAAGAAGGGAAAAATCTATTTGATATAGAAGAAGCATGCAAGCGTGCAACTATCATACAGTATTTACTCTCTGATGCGGGCCAAATTGCTTCTTGGTCGGTTATCAAATCTTATTTAACAAAAGGAAAGGCTTTATATTTTTCTCACGGGTTTGGAGTTACTTTTCATGAACAAACAGGTATCGTACCTCCGACAGATGTAGATGTTATTTTAGTTGCTCCAAAAGGATCGGGTACATCATTGCGCAGGTTGTTTCTTCAAGGGAAAGGATTAAACTCAAGCTATGCTGTTTTTCAAGATGCAACAGGAAAAGCAAAAGACAGAGCATTAGCATTAGGAATAGGAGTTGGTTCGGGTTATTTGTTTGAAACTGATTTCAAAAAAGAGGTTTATTCTGATTTAACAGGAGAGCGCGGCATATTAATGGGTGCTTTAGCAGGATTGTTTGAAGCACAATATAATGTGTTGCGTAAAAACGGTCACTCGCCATCGGAAGCTTTTAATGAAACAGTAGAAGAGTTAACGCAAAGCTTAATGCCATTGGTTGCGGAGAATGGGATGGACTGGATGTTTGCCAATACATCGGTTACAGCTCAGCGCGGCGCTTTAGATTGGAAAGGAAAATTTAGAGATGTAACCACACCTGTATTTGAACAATTATATGATGAAGTTTCTTCCGGAAGAGAAGCTGCACGCGTAATTGCAGAAGGAAGTAAACCTGATTATCGTGAAAAATTAGAGGTGGAGTTGAAAGAAATAAGAGAATCTGAATTATGGCAAGCAGGTGCTGCCGTTAGAAAACTAAGACCATGATACTTTCCCTAGAAAAAATAAATCAGGCAGCGAAAAATTTAGAAGGCGTTGCACTTCACACCCCTTTGCAATACAACTTACAACTAAGTGAAGAGTTTGGTTGTAATGTTTATTTAAAGAGAGAAGATTTACAAGTTGTTCGATCTTATAAACTAAGAGGTGCCTACAATAAAATGTTTTCTCTTTCTGAAAAAGAAAAACAAAACGGAGTTGTTTGTGCAAGTGCCGGAAATCATGCTCAAGGTGTTGCTTATTCTTGCAGGAAATTAAATATACAGGGCACAATTTTTATGCCAACAACTACGCCTTCGCAAAAAATTACCCAGGTAAAATTATTTGGCAAAGAACATGTGGAAGTAGTGTTGGTAGGCGATACGTTTGATGATGCGTATAAAGCAGCTATAAAGTTTTGTGATGAAAAAGATGCTGCTTTTGTACATCCGTTTGATGATGAAAAAGTAATGGAAGGACAAGGTACTGTTGCCAAAGAAATTTTGGATGATGCAGATTTTAAAATTGACTATTTGTTAGTGCCAATAGGTGGCGGCGGATTAGCTTCTGGAGTAGTAAGTTATTTTTCTCAACTGAGTCCAAATACAAAAGTAATAGGTGTAGAACCCGAAGGAGCACCTTCTATGAAAACATCGATACAAAATGGATACAATACCGAACTTGCCGAGATTGATAAGTTTGTGGATGGTGCCGCTGTAAAAAAAGTAGGCGATAAAACGTTTGAAGTTTGCAAAGATAAATTGAGTGAAATTGTTTTAGTTCCGGAAGGAAAAGTTTGTACAACCATTTTAAATTTATACAATCAGCAAGCAATTGTAGTGGAGCCAGCCGGGGCATTAACCGTTGCTTCTTTACATTTTTTGAAACAAAAATTGAAAGGGAAGAATGTGGTTTGTGTTGTTAGTGGAAGCAATAACGACATCATGCGTACAGAAGAAATTAGAGAGCGATCTCTTTTATATGAAGGGCTAAAACATTTTTTTGTAATACGTTTTCCTCAACGTGCTGGTGCTTTAAAAGAATTTGTAAGTAATGTACTTGGGCAAAATGATGACATTGTTCATTTTGAGTACATGAAAAAAAACAACCGAGAAAATGGACCTGCCCTAGTTGGATTGGAAATTAAAAACCCTACAGATTTAGACATCCTAAAAATCAAGCTAAAAAAATTTGGTTTTCAGTACGAATATCTAAACAAAAACGACAATTTGCTTCAATTTTTAGTTTAATCAGACTTACTAAAATTTACTCGTTTTTACTTTCTATTAAGGGAGTATTACGCTAATTTTATGTTTACAATAAGTTTATGAAAATGATAAAAATCAGTACAGTGCTTGCGCTAATAATATGCTCTCTGCAATTATCTGCCACTAAATATTACGTAAATGATGCTTCATTGAGTGGAGATATTTATTGCTCGGCTATTGGTAATGGAGCCAACAATGGGTTAAGTTCCGCTTCACCAAAACTAACACTTACAAGCGTTTTAACTACTTATGCCGCTTCGTTTGCTGCGGGAGACACTATTTTTATTGATGCAGGAAATTATACAGAGATTCAATTATCGAGTCCAATTAATGGAGTTGTAATTAAAGGTGCAGGCGTATTGAAAACAGTTATTACAAAATCAGGAAGCGACCGTTACTTTATGTTAATTAATGACAATAATACAATTGTATCAGACATTAAATTATCAGGTTACGACAACCAGACTATTTCAGGTGTACAAGCTCTAGGAGTTGCTGCAAACACAACTGGGGTTAAAATAATTAACGTTCAAATAGATGGTTGCGCTACCACTAGCACTGGTGGAGGATACCCAGTTGAAATTGCATCAGGTGCTTCTGTTCAACTTATTGGTGGAGGAGTAACCTGCAATTCTTGGGACGCCGGAGGTGGTATTCAAATTTCGGGAGCTACAACTAATGTAACTATTAGAAATTACCAGTTTATTGGAAATTATCAATTATCTAATAATGGAACAACGTTAAAAATAAATAATGGCATTGTAAATGTTTACAATTCTCGATTTGAAAGTAATACCATTGGAGGTGATTTAGCTGGTGTAGGAATTGATGTGGCATTAGGAACTGTAAATGTGTATGACTGTTATTTTTATAAAAATCAAACGAATATTTTATCTAATAATATTGGAGGTGCCGTAAGTATTCATGGCGGCACTTTTAAAATTACTCGTTCCGTTTTTTCTGGTAATGTTCCCCAATCAGCTACATCAGGGATTTATGGTGCAGGTATTGGTGTTACTGGAGGCAATGTTACTATTGACTCTTGCGGATTTACAGGTAACGTTGGCGCACGGGCTAATGATGTGTACGTAAAAGGTGGCACCGTTTTATCTCGTAATTGTACTTATGGTTCTGCTGCTAATCAAATTGGTATAGCCGGAGGAACTTATAGTATTTCTACTTGTGGTACACCTACTGAATATGGCGCAGGAATATTTCATATCAACACAAACACACCTACTTATATAGCTAATCCAGCCTTACCTGATTATCTACCCATTTCATGCGTAGCTATTGCATGTACTACACCAACTATTACAAGTACAGTTCCCACCAATTCAATTTGTAGTGGAGGAAATTTTACAACTAATTTATCAGCATCAACTACATCAGCGCAAACTACATACTCCTGGTCTTCCGGTGCAGTTGCAGGAATTACAGGGCACTCTATTAGCGGAAGCGGAAATATTAATGAAACATTAACTAATACAACTTCATCAACCCTTACTGTTAGTTACAGTATTACACCAATATTCAATTTAGTTTGTTTGGGTAGCGCTGTTGTATATTCAGTTTCTGTTTATCCTACCAATACGCTTTCCGTGGTTAGTTCAACAATTTGTGCAGGAAACACGGCTACCATCACCCCATCCGGGGCTAGTTCTTATACATTACAACCTTTAAATATAACGGGTACATCGTTTACAATTGCTCCAGCTAATACTACCACTTATACATTAATTGGAAGTTCACCTAATAGTTGCCCGGTATCTACATCTACAGTTGTAATAAATGTAAATCCCCTCCCCACTTTAACCTTAACAGCAAGTTCATCAACCGTATGTAGCGGAGGTAGTTCTACGTTAACGGCAATTGGAGGGAGTACAT
>CAIXZI010000400.1 GCA_903923915.1 uncultured Bacteroidota bacterium | reverse complement strand
TGTTTACGGAGGTTTTAGAGCTTACAGACAATATAATCAATATAAAAAAATCAAAGAAGGCGAAAATGAATAAAGGCTGTATTTTGTATTCTGTACAACGTACATTGTACAACCTACATTTCTTAATTCTTATTTCTGCGCTCTTATTTCTTGCCACCTCTTGTAATACAAGCATCAAAACAAGCGATGTTCCAAACACACCTACATCAGGCGAGTTAACTGTTTTTTGCGAAGAAGGCATGTTTCTTCACATAAGAAATCAGGCTTATACGTTTGAACAGATTTATCACAACTCAAAAATTAATGTACAGTATGTAAACGAAAAACAAGCCATAGAAGGCTTGTATAACGATAGCTGCAAGGTTATAGTTGTTTCAAGAATTTTATCAGAAAATGAATTAAAACAATTTAAAGTAAAAAATATTTATCCCACACAAATTTGTATTGCTAAAAGTGCTTTGGCTTTTGTGGTTCCTGTAAGCAGTGCAGATTCTGTTATTTCTACCGAAAAAATAAAAAGGATTATTAGCGGAGAAGACACTACCTACAACATTGCTTTTGATAATGATAACTCAGGCGTAGCAAGATTTCTAAAAGACACCATGTTGCAAGGCAAAGCCTTTGGTAAAAATTGTTTCGCGTTAAAAAACACAAAGACCTTAATTGATTATATCAGCAAAAGTAAAAATGCCATTGGCGTGTTAGATTATGCCTGGCTTAGTGATATAGACGATTCTACCACCAAAGTTTTATTAAGTAAAATAAAAGTGCTGGCCGTGTCAACCAACGGAAGCAAAACAGCTTACATGCCCGATCAAAGCAATATACAAACCAATGATTATCCATTGTGCAGGCACGTTTATGCAACACGCCGAAGCGCTGAGTTTTCTTTAGGAACAGGTTTTTCATTATTTGTTGCCGGACAAAAAGGACAAATCATGTTCATTAAACAGGGCTTAATTCCCTTTGTACAACCTAATCGTGCTGTTGAGGTAAATACCGAAGCGCTTCATTAAAATTAATTTGTGTGTTGTCATGTTGAGCCTGTCGAAACACGTGGGCTGAACCACGCACATACTTCGACAAGCTCAGTATGACATAAACCTTTAAATCTGTAATTTCTTTTTCTGTAAATTAGCGCATAAATTTCTTTTTATGGATACGTTTGATTTAGTTGTTATAGGCGGAGGCCCGGCCGGATATGCAGGTGCCATGCGCGCATTAGATTTTAAAAAGAAAGTTTTAATTGTTGAAAAAAACCGTTTAGGCGGCGCCGGGGTTTATGATGGCGTACTTACCTCTAAAACACTTTGGGAGCATTCTATGCGTGTTTCTGCCATTCATGAAACCATTCCAAATTACGAAGTACCTTTTGAAGATATTGTAAAAAATGTGCGCGAAGCCGTGTTCGAACGTAAAACACAAATGTCGGTGCATCTTCGTTTGTTGGAGGCAGCATTGGGCTCTAAATTATTTCACTACGAAAAAGGTTTCGCCAAAATTTTAGATAAAAATCTGGTTGAGATTAAAAAGGAAGATGGTTCTACGCATGTAGTAAAAACAGAAAATATTTTAATTGCTACCGGAAGTCACCCAAGATATTTATCAAACATTCCAATTGATGAAAAAATTATAGTTACCAGCGATGGCGTAAAAAACATTCTAGATTTCCCCAAAAGCTTGGTAATACTGGGTGCGGGGGTTATTGGTTGTGAGTTTGCAACTATCTTTTCTAATTTCGGAAAAACAAAAGTTTATATCATAGATAAAGCCAATCGCATTCTTCCGTTTGAAGACGAGGATATTTCTAAAACCGTTACGGAGAATTTAGAACGCAATGGTGTAGTTGTACATCACAATTCGCAGCTTGAGCGAATGGAAATTAAAAACGGAAAAGTTGAGTATGAGCTTTTATATAAAGATGGTAAACGAGAAAATATTACCGTTGATAAATGCCTTGTGGCTGTTGGTAGAGAGCCAAATATCAATAACATTGGATTAGAACATGCAGGTGTAAAACTAACCGAACGAGGCTTTATTTTTCATGATGACACACAAACTAATGTATCAAATATATTTGTTGCCGGCGATGTTACCGGGGGAATTGCCTTGGTAAGTGTGGGCGAACGCGAAGCCCGCCATGCTGTGGTACGCATGTTTGGACCGGCTATAAAACCAATTTCGTATAAAAATATTTCTACCATTATGTTTTTAAACCCCGAGGTTGGAGCTGTTGGTATGAGCGAGCAGGAGGCAAGAGAAAAAAATATTCCAATGAAAGTGGTGAAGCTTGATTATAGCACAAACGCACGCGCCATTGCTATGCGAAAAACAAAGGGCTTTTTTAAAATATTAGTTACCAACGATAATGGCATGCGCATTTTAGGAATGCGTGCCGTTGGAGAGCATGCCAGTAGCGCTATTCAGGCAGTTGCGTATTTGGTACATACAAATCAGGGCATACGCGAATTAGCAGATATGATACATCCGCACCCAAGTATTATTGAAGGCATTCAAGAATGTTTGCGTATGTTGTTAGGTAAATCTATTTACAAACCAGCGGTGTTTAAAGATAAATTACAATGTTATACCTGCGAGAATGGAGTTTGCACACCCATTAGTTCGCTTATAACCTCAGAATCTGAAATTTAATTCCTGAGTGGTGGGGCAGTCATCCTGAACCTGTCGAAGTATGTGCGTAAGCCAGCCCAAATGTTTCGACAAGCTCAACATGACAGCGCACTTTAATACGAAACCGAAAAATTAGCGGTACTCGTTCCGTTACGATTAGCATGCGTAAGGCTAAATGGCCCACTACCAGACAATTGTGAACTTTTACTAACCGCACTATCGTAAGCAGTTATTAAAAAATAATACGTTCCCTCCTTAAGCCCAATAAACGTTGCCTTGGTACCCACCGCTTGTTTTTGGTCGTCATACCCGCTTGTATTTTGACTTGGCGCTGTGCTTTGTCCGTATTTTATATAAACGGTTATATTAGATAGCTTATCGTTATTAATGCCGTTACTTACATTGCACACAACCGTTGCGTTACCGCCGATACCGGCTTTTGTGCAAGAACTTATAATTATAATTACAAAAGCAATAATTATTGCGAAAAGAATTTTTGTTTTCATGTGCTGTATCAAAAGTAAAACAAAATCAAATCAAAAGAAATCTAATTAACTTCTTTTATAAGTAGTATTTTTGCTTTAGATTAAAACAACAACATGGATTTTCTTTATATCAAAGCCTTACACATTATTTTTGTAGTCTGCTGGTTCGCAGGCTTGTTTTACATTGTGCGCTTATTTATTTATCAAACCGAAGCCAACCAAAAACCCGAAGCAGAAAAAAATGTTTTAGTTCCGCAATTTCAATTAATGCAAAAACGCTTGTGGTACGGTATTACCTGGCCATCTGCTATACTAACCGCGGTGTTTGGTTTTTGGATGTACTTTTTAAATTTTGATATATACTTAAAAGCACCTTGGATGATGCTGAAACTTTTTTTTGTCGGAGTATTATTTGTTTACCAGTTTCGTTGCCAGTTTATTTTTAATAGAATGAAAACAAACTCTTACACAGGTAAATCTTTTGGTTTGCGTTTGTTTAATGAAGTGGCCACCATTTTATTATTTGCTATTGTTTTTTTGGTAACGGTAAAAAGCAGCAATAGTCTTATTTGGGGCGGTTTAGGTTTGGTTATACTTACCGCTGTAATTATGTTGGCAACGTTTATCTATAAAAAGAAAAGAGAGAAAACCAATAAAACAGAATAGCCTTAAAAATATTTTTGTTTTTTGTATATTTGCACCAGTGAAAAAATTATTCAACATATTATTACTTTCTTTCGTTTTAAATTTTTTCTTTTCAGAAAGTTTGATTCTATGCGTTAAATCTTGTAAAAGTAATTTTACGCAATTAGTTGATATGAGCGAAACTGCTGATGATAGTGCCGATAGCGAAGAACAAAAAGAAGATAGCGGAAAAGAACAAACATTACTTTCTGGTTTTTCATTTGATATTTTGGCACTACGCTCATTTATTCAAACTAAATACCGTGTTTTAAAAACACCTCGACTAAATTTTATTTTTGAAGAAGTAGCCGGACAGCCTCCACAAGCCTAATTTTTTATTTTTTATGCTACCTGTTGTAAACCGCAACGGGCGTATTCTATTTATTCATTAAAAAAATAAAAAATGTTTTCACATATAAAAAATGATTTAAAAGCAGGTTTGGTGGTGTTTTTGGTAGCACTACCCCTGTGTCTTGGCATTGCCTTATCGCAAGGTGCGCCCTTGTTTTCGGGTATAATCTCTGGGGTTGTTGGTGGTTTAGTTGTAGCCTCCATCAGCAAATCAAAACTCTCGGTTAGCGGGCCGGCAGCAGGCCTAACAACCATTGTGCTTGCTTCTGTTTTATCTCTAGGAAGCTTTGAAACCTTTTTACTGGCGCTTTGTTTAGCGGGCGTTCTCCAAATTATTTTTGGAGTAATTAAGGCCGGTATTGTTGGGTATTACATTCCCTCGGCTGTAATTAAAGGCATGTTAGCGGCTATTGGCATCATCTTAATTATAAAGCAAATACCCCATTTTACAGGCTTTGATAAAGATCCGGAAGGTGATGAGGTGTTCTTGCAAACCGATGGACAAAACTCATTTACCGAACTTATAAATATGGCAAACTTTATAAGCTATCCAGCCTTACTTATTGGGTTAATTTCTATTTTAATATTGGTAGTTTATCAATTTAAAAAAGTAAAGGATAACAAAATGCTAAATAAAATACCCGCTGCTTTGGTGGTAGTTGTAGTGGCTATTTTAGTAAATGTTTTGTTTAATTGGTTTATGCCCATGTTTGTTGTAAAGCCCGAACACATGGTTAATCTGCCTGAAATAAATACGTTTTCAGACTTTACTTCCAGTTTTATACATCCTGATTTTGGTGCTTTTTCAAACCCTAAAGTGTATGAGGTTGCTTTTATTATTGCCGCTGTTGCCAGTTTAGAAACGCTTTTAAATATTGAGGCTATTGATAAAATAGATCCTTCAAATAATAAAACGCCTGCTAACAGAGAGCTTATTGCACAAGGGGTAGGCAACATTGTGGCGGGTTTATTGGGTGGCATACCATTAACATCTGTTATTGTAAGAAGCTCGGCAAATGTTAACGCCGGCGGTAAAACGCAAACGGCATCCGTAATTCATGGTTTGTTGTTTATTGTTACTTTAGCCTTAATTCCGGGCGTTATTAAACTCATCCCACTTTCAGCTTTAGCGGCAATTTTAATTTTTACGGGTTATAAATTAACCAGTCCTAAAATTATTAAAAGTGTTTTTAAAATGGGATACGATCAGGCAATTCCGTTTGTAATAACCATTATTGTTATGCTTTTAACCGATTTGCTTAAAGGTGTTGCATGCGGCTTAGCTGTTTCGGCATTTTTTATTCTACGCAATAACTACCGTTTTCCATTTAAAATGATTCAGGAAAAAATAGAAGGACGCATACATTATTTTATAAAACTATCTCAAAATGTAACTTTTTTAAATAAAGGCAAAATTATGTCAGCTATGCAAACCATACCCAACGGGGCAAAAGTATATATCGACGGAAAAAATGCTGTTTTTATTGATAAAGATATTTTAGAGGTGATAAGTGAATTTAAAAAATCTTCCACCAATAGAAATATTGAGGTATTAACCGAAAACATTAAAGAAGTAAAATTAATAACCGAATAAATTAAACAACATGGAAACCAACGAAAGCTATAAACGTCTATTAGACGGAAACCGTAAATACGCATTATCAAAAAAATTTGATGACCCCGATTACTTTAAAAAAATGGCCATCAGTCAAACACCCGAATACCTTTGGATTGGCTGTAGCGATAGCCGCGTACCCGCTAATGAAGTTACCGGCACACAGGCAGGAGAAATGTTTGTACACCGTAATATTGCCAATTTGGTAGTACACACTGATTTAAATTTATTAAGTGTATTAGAGTATGCGGTAGAAATTTTGCATGTAAAACAAATTATAGTTTGCGGGCATTATGGTTGTGGCGGTGTGCGCGCTGCCATGAGTAATGATACGTTTGGCTTTGTAGATAATTGGTTAAGAAATATTAAGGAGGTTTATAATAAACACCATCAAGAACTGGAAGCAATTATTGATACAGATAAACGAGCCGATAGGTTAACCGAACTTAATGTAATTGAGCAAGTGCGCAATTTGGCTAAAACAAAAATAATACAAAAAGCTTGGCAAAACAGAACACTTCAGGTACATGGCTGGGTGTATGGCATGGATAATGGCTTTATAAAAGAGCTAAACACACTATATGATGAGGCAGAAGATTTAGAGCCTATTTACCGATATAAGTTATAGGTGGATAGGCTAAGGCGCTAATCGTTCTTTTTTCCATTTACCACTTTTTAAAGTGTAGCAAATTCTGTCGTGCAGGCGGCTCTCACGACCTTGCCAAAATTCGTAGTAATTGGCTTGTAAAACATAACCACCCCAGTTTTTTGGGCGAGGAATTTCTTCTGTAAATTTTGTGGTGAATTCGCTTACCAAAGAATCTAATTCTTTACGGCCATTTATAACATGACTTTGTGGCGATGCCCATGCACCAACTCTATTGTTGCGTGGGCGTTTTGCAAAATAATCATCAGATACGGCTGTGGGCGCTTTTACCACCCGGCCTTCTATTCTAACCTGTCTTTCTAATTCGGGCCAATAAAACAAAATGCTGGCATAGGGGTTTTCTTTTAGTTCATCTCCTTTACGGCTATTATAATTAGTAAAAAAAACAAAGCCGTGTTTTTCAAACCCTCGCAAAAAAACAATACGCGACGAGGGTTTACCTTTTTTGCTAGCAGTAGATAAAGTTAACGCATTGGGTTCAAAAAGCTCGCTTTTTACGGTCTGTCCGTACCATTCTTCAAATTGCTTAAACGGATTGTTGTTGGCATCTTTTTCATTAAACGACGCTTTTAAAAAATCATGTCGTAAATTTTTAGTATATTCATTGAGCGAATTATTCATTGTTGTAGTTTTGTAAACGCAAAGATACGAGTATAGATGCAGATTTTACAAGGACAAATATTAGTTGCCCGTCCGCTTTTTAACGACGGAGATTTTAAGCGAACCGTGGTATTGCTTGCCGAGCACAATGAGCAAGGCTCTTTAGGTTTTGTTTTAAACAAGCCTATGCACCTTCATTTAAAAGATGTTTTACCCGGCATGGAAGATTTTAAAATACCTGTTTATTACGGCGGGCCCATTGCGCAAAACCAGTTGTTTTATGTACATACCATTGGAAAAGAAATTTCTAATAGCGTACCTATACAAAATAATTATTATTGGAGTGGTAGTTTTTTAGAAATTACAGATAAGCTTAAAAGTGGGAAACTTAACCCATCTCAAATAAAATTTTTTATCGGATATTCGGGTTGGGGTGCGGGGCAGCTAGCAGAAGAGTTAGAAGATAAAGCCTGGGGCTTGCTTGACTCTTACACCACAGAGTTTTTAAACAAACACCCCGATGATATATGGCCCGAGCAAGTAACCAGGCTTGGTGCCAACTATAAAGTGTTTGCCGATATTGCCCAAGAACCTAGTTTAAACTAAAGGGTTTGCATTTTGTTTTTAGTTAGGCGCAAATCATCAAAAAAAATTTGTTTAACTTTGCACCACTAAATAGTAAACAAATTGAATTCCTACCAAATATCAGATTTAGAGCGACTTACAGGTATTAAGGCTCATACCATTCGTATTTGGGAAAAACGATACAAACTTATTAAACCACACCGTACAGCTACTAACATTAGGTATTACGATGATGAACAGGCAAAAAAATTATTAAATGTATCAACACTTTTAGCCGAAGGATTTAAAATATCGAAAATAGCAGAATTAAGCCAAAAGCAACTTAACAACCATATTCAGGGCTTACAAAAACACGCTTCAGATGATGCCATTTGTGTTGGATTTATAAATGATTTAATCGCCGCTATGCTTGTTTTTGACGAGCCTGTTTTTGAAAAAGCATTTTCTTCTGCTGTTACTCGTTTTGGCATGTATGATGCGATGCTTAAAGTGTTTTATCCTTTTTTGCGCAAAACAGGGCTCATGTGGACCTCTAACAATGCTATGCCTGTGCAAGAACACTTTGCCAGTAATATTATTCGCAGAAAACTGGTTGCTGCCATTGATGGATTACCTGCTGCAATAAAAAAAAATAAAAAATTTCTGCTTTTTTTACCTGCCGAAGAATGGCACGAAACCGGCCTTTTGTTATCAGACTATATAATACGATCTAAAGGATACAAAACTGTTTATTTAGGGCAAAACGTTCCTTTTCAAAATTTGGATGAGGGTATAAAGAGCGTTAACCCAACTCACCTGCTTACTTTTTTTATTGCCCGACAAAATCCTGCCACCATTAAAGAAACCCTTTTAAGCTTGGCAAAACGCAATAAAAATTGTCAAATATTAGTAAGCAGTAGTTTTTTATTGGAGGATAACATCAAACAAAGCAAAAACATAATCTTGCTTCATTCTCCTAACGACTTACTTAAATTACTTTAGGTTTTAAAACCTTTCATAACAAAATAAAACCACCCAAAGAATGGCTTTAAAATTTATTTGGCGAAACTGTTTTTGTTTAATATATTTGCTTAAATGTTAAACAAAATAAATGTCTAAAATTTCTATCATCGGCAGTGGGTTCTCGGGTTTATCAGCCGCTTGTTTTGCCGCTAAAGATGGGCATGATGTTACCGTGTTTGAAAAAAACAGCATGTTGGGTGGGCGCGCGCGCTATTTTTATGAGCAAGGTTTTTTATTTGATATGGGCCCAAGTTGGTATTGGATGCCCGATGTGTTTGAGAAATTTTTTAATGAATTTGGGAAATCTGCTAACGATTATTATAAATTAATAAAACTTGATCCCGGGTTTCAAATTTTTTTTGAAAATCAAGAAACACTTAAGGTGCCTGCAAATATAGAAGAACTGTATCAGGTTTTTGAAAGCATTGAAAAAGGAAGTGCAGATAAGCTTAAAAAGTTTTTATCAGAAGGAGAGTTTAAATACAAGATGGGCATGCAGCAACTGGTTTACAAGCCGGCTCTTTCTTGGATGGAATATGCTAACTACGAGGTTTTGAGTGGTGTTGCCAAATCGCACATATTTACATCGGTAAGAAGCTACGTGCGAAGTTTTTTTAAAGACGAACGCCTGGTTGCTTTAATGGAATTTCCGGTTTTGTTTTTGGGCGCTATGCCACAAAACATTCCTGCACTTTATAGTTTAATGAATTATGCAGCCCTGTCTATGGGCACGTATTACCCAATGGGCGGCATGTATAAAGTGGTAAGTGGCATGCAGCAAATGGCTTCTTCTTTAGGTGTTAGTTTTTTAGCTAATTGCGATGTGAGTAAAATAAACGTGTCTGATAAAAGAGCTGGCTCTATAACAACCGCACAAGGCATTTTTAAATCTGACGCAGTTATTGCATCTGCCGATTACCATCACGTAGAGCAGAAATTATTAAACAAAGAAAACAGAAATTACACAGAGAAATATTGGAGCGAAAAAACATTTGCACCCTCTTGTCTTATATTTTTTGTAGGCGTAAATAAGAAGATTAAAAAACTAATACACCACAATTTGTTTTTTGATACTGATTTTGAAATTCATTCGAAAGAAATTTACGAAAACCCTCAATGGCCTTCTAACCCATTGTTTTACGTGTGTTGCCCTTCTAAAACCGACCCCGAGGTGGCTCCTGAGGGAATGGAAAATTTATTTATTCTGGTACCTGTTGCACCCGGATTAATAGATACCGAAGAAATACGCCAACGCTATTTTGATGTGTTAATTAAAAGAATGGAAAAGAAATGTGGCGACACTTTTTCAGAAAATATTATCTATAAAAAAAGTTATTGCCTTACTGATTTTGTGCAAGATTATAATGCCTACAAAGGTAACGCCTATGGTTTGGCTAATACATTAAGGCAAACAGCTGTTTTAAAACCATCTATCAAAAATAAAAAAGTAAAAAATTTATTTTACACGGGTCAATTAACAGTGCCTGGTCCGGGTGTTCCGCCGGCATTAATATCGGGTCAAATATCAGCTAATCAGGCTTCAAAATATTTAAAATCAATACAACATGAAGCAACTGTTTGATAAAGTATCTATGGCTGCCAGTAAATTAACTACGCGAGCCTACAGCACCAGCTTTTCATTGGGTATTTATTGTTTAAACAAAGAAATACACGAACCTATTTACGGTATTTATGGCTTTGTGCGTTTTGCGGATGAAATTGTAGATTCCTTTCACGAATACGATAAAGCTGTTTTGCTGAATGAATTTAAGCAAGAAACCGACAAAGCTATTGAACGAAAAATAAGTTTAAATCCTATCTTAAATAGTTTTCAGCAAGTTGTAAATAAATATAATATTGAGCGCGAATTGATTGATTGTTTTTTGAATAGCATGGAGATGGACCTTAATAAAAATGAGCACTCAGAACACTCCTATAGCCAGTATATTTTAGGGTCTGCTGAAGTGGTTGGTTTAATGTGCTTACGAGTTTTTACCAACGGAAGCGAAGAAAATTATCAATATTTAAAACCTTCAGCCATGAAGCTGGGAGCTGCTTTCCAAAAAATAAACTTTTTACGAGATTTGAACGAAGATTATAAAACATTAGGAAGAATTTATTTTCCGAATGTGGATATGAATAGCTTTACACAAAAAGAGAAATTGGAAATAGAACAAGAAATAGAACAAGATTTTGCTGAAGCATTGGAGGGAATTAAACAATTACCAAAAACATCTAAATTTGGCGTTTATGTAGCTTATGTCTATTATTACAGCTTGTTTAAAAAAATTAAGGGAGTTCCTTCTTGTCGCATTATGGCAGAACGTGTACGCATTTCTAATTATCATAAATTAAGCCTTTTGGCAAGTTCATACTTTAAACATAGTTTTAGATTGTTATGAAGATTTTTTTTACTTTTTGCTTTTGTTTTTTTTTTACGCTAAGTCATGCAATAACAGATATTAAATTGTTGCGAAAGCTCCTAAACGAATCCTCAAAAAACCAGAAAACAGCTCAGTTATTTTACGAACAAACAAAAAATTTTAAACAATCTGGAGAACCTATATTAGTTGGTTTTAAGGCTATGTCTGAATTTATGTTGTGTAATCATACTTCAAACTTGTTTTCAAAGTACAACCATTTTAATGAAGGAAAAAAATTATTAGAAACGGCTATTAATCAGGATTTAAAAAACACAGAATTGGTTTACTTTAGATTTATTACACAAACCAATGTGCCAATTTTATTAGGGTATTCAAGCAAAATAAGCGAGGATAAAAAATTCTTACTAAATTATCTAAAAGATAATTTTTCTAATGCAAATAAAGACGTTGATTTGTATAACCAAATAAAAAACTATTTGTTGCAGTGTGATGCGTGTAGCCTGGCAGAAAAGGAAAACCTAAAAAAGTTGTAATGCCCAAAGAGTTTGTGATAGTAGTTGACGAACAAGACCATGAGTTAGGTTTAATGGAGAAAATGCAGGCGCATCTAGAAGGTACATTGCATAGAGCTTTATCTGTGTTTGTTTTTAACAGTAAAAAGCAATTATTGTTGCAAAAACGCGCAAGCAATAAGTACCATTCGGCAGGATTATGGACTAACACTTGTTGCAGCCATCCACGTCAAAACGAAAAAACAGAAGCAGCTGCTAAAAGAAGATTGCAAGAAGAAATGGGGATGACTTGCGATTTAACGTATCAGTTTAATTTTATTTATAAGGCTCAACTAGAAAACAATTTAATAGAACATGAATTGGATTATGTTTTTATAGGTTAC
>CAIXZI010000399.1 GCA_903923915.1 uncultured Bacteroidota bacterium | reverse complement strand
CGATGCTTTTTTTATCGTAGAAATTTTACTTGTATCATACGCAATAGCATTTTTTTTCTCTACCGAAAAAAGAGAAGCAGAAATGAAAAATGAAAGTATGAATAGAAAATGTTTCACGTTAATTTTTATCAAACATATCTATTCGGTTCATTAAAGAAGTGCCTTCATGACGCTCTTCTTGATTGTAAAAATTAAATACGCAAAAACAAGTAAATATCGGGCTGATAATAAGCATACTACCTAATGTAGATAACGCGCCAAATACCACATACCATAACGAGTTGCTTGTTGTGGCTGTGGTTCCTGCTTCTATACTACGACGCGTAAATGTATTAATAATAGTAAGTGCTAAATAGGGCACGTTAAAAAGAAAGTATAACATGGTTAAGGAAATTAGTGTACAAAACATTAAGAGCCAGGTCCACCAAAAATTACCGCGCATATATCTTATGGCTTTGCCAATGGCTGCTGTAATTAAAATTTCATCGCGTATTACAATAAAATTTGCCACGGTTAATACATAAACTAATGTCGGAATTAAAATGATATAACCTACAAACATAAAAGCTATGGCTATAATTTTAACTGTGGGTATTAGAAATAGTAAATAACATATACCTACAAAAGCTAATATTACTACTGTTGAAACAAGTATTAATAAAAGTAAATTATAAAATAAACGTAAAGAGGCCGATGCTAAGAAAGGAGCAATACTACTGCGCTGTATAGGTAATTCTTGCGGTGTTGCTTTGTCATAAAATTTAAAGTATAGTGCAATACTTGCGTTGGTAACTAAGGTGGTAAGCAAAAAAATTAAAATAAATATACATGTTGTAGAAATGGAATTACCTGCAAACATATTTAAACTACTGTACTTGGTGCTAATTAAATTTGCTGTACCTAATTTCTCCGCAATAAATTGTAAGTAACCCATTAGTAAACCCGTAAGTATTACAAACGGACCGGCTAAAAGAAGTATAATGCCAAAGAAGGATTTAAAATTTACACGCAAAAAAGTAATGCTATCGTTAAATAGCTGCCCAAAATCTCTTGCTTTGCGTAGTTCAATTTTTTCCATCGCTACTAATTTTAGAATTTGTTTTTTTAGAAAGATGTATTGGGTAAATAACAAAATAACCTATTACAAAAGCAAGCGAACCTAAAATAATAAACAAACTAAGCCACATAGGCATGTTAGTATAACGTGTTACAAAACTTTCTAAAAAACCGGCTACAATAAAAATGGGTACAATGCCTACAATAATTTTTAAACTATTTTTTGCCCCAATTTTTAACGACTCTATACGTTTGTAAGTACCTGGATATAATAGGCTGTTACCTAATGTAAAGCCTGCTGCACCGGCGATAATGATGGCTGAAATTTCAAATGTACCGTGTATCCAAACTACTAATAACGATTTTACAAATAAATTATATTTCCAAAAAAAACCTTGAAAAGCCCCAAGCATAACTCCATTTTTAAAAAGTTCGTAAGCTGTGCCAAATGAAAATAAAAGTCCTAATGCAAATACCCTGAAGGATACAAAAATGTTGTTCAGCGTAATTCTAAAAAACATATCCGTTTGCTCGCTTTCGCCATAAATACCCAAAGGATTTCCTTTTTTTATACGTTCAATAGTTGCATCAACATAATTATCTCCCAAAATAAAACGTGCAAAATTTTCGTCGTATATTTCTGATATAAAACCAAGTAAAGTAAAAATGGCGAACAAGAAAAACGATAAGTATAATTGCTTTCTATATTTTGCCATGGTTAAAGGCACTTCTGTTTTCCAAAAAGAAATAAATCTGCCACGGCTTTCTTTTTTATTTTTATAAATTTCTTGATGTACACGAGCTGCCAATCCGTTAAGGTATTGCGTGGTTTTAGAAGTTGGATAATGCGTGCGT
>CAIXZI010000398.1 GCA_903923915.1 uncultured Bacteroidota bacterium | reverse complement strand
TTTTTATGCATCAGCATTTTGCTGTTATCAATACATTTTGCAAAAGCGCAATACCAAATAAACGGTGTGATTAAAAACACCTTTACATCAATTTATATTTCTGAATTAAATAAAGGAGGATACTTTATTAAGGTCAGTATTCCGCAAGAAGTTATCACAAAAAAGTTTTTAAAGCAATAAATAATAAAAGGGAGCGGTTTTCTGCTCCCTTTTTCTTTTATATTTAGAATTAGTAAAATGAAAAAAATAGTACAAGTTGCATTGTTATTTTTATCTCTTAGTTTGTTTTCTCAAAACACTATCCCTATTCCTGATACACTAACGGGTACAAACATTACATTAACCATGCATAAGGATAGTATGGTTATTTTACCGGGTAAAAAAACAAAAACACTGGCCTACAATTCATTTAACTTTTTAGGCCCTACACTTATTTTTAATAAATGGCAAGCGGTAAATGCTACCGTTATCAATCAAATAGGCGATACTACAACCCTGCATTGGCACGGCTTGCATATAGCTGCAAAAAATGATGGTGGTCCACATACACAAATATTAAATGGCGCAAGTTCAAATCCGCAATTTACTATTCTAAACAATGCATCTATGTATTGGTACCATCCACACTTTATGGGCAAAACAGCAGAGCAGGCAATTAAAGGTGCGTCGGGCTTAATTATTGTTCGTGACTCTGCTGAGGCGGCATTAACATTGCCACGGAAATATGGAATTGACGATGTACCCCTAATTGTAAAATGTTTACAACTTGATAGCAACAATCAATTTATGCCAAAAGGCATGCAGGATAGTACCTTACTTGTTAATGGCGTTACAAGCGCTCAATATAGTTTACCTGCACAAGTTGTGCGTTTACGTTTATTAAATGGTTCGGGCGAGCGCACGTTTAATTTTGGTTTTACGGGCAACAAACAATTTTATGTAATTGGTAATGATGGAGGTTTATTAAACGCGCCTGTACCGGTTTACCGTATTCGTTTATCACCCGGTGAGCGAGCAGATGTTTTAGTAAACCTTAATGGTATGAACGGACAAACTATTTATTTGATGAGTTATGCTTCTGAGTTACCAAGCGGCGTGCAGGGCGGACCAACAATGTCTATGCCCGCAGGTAGTCCACCAATGAACAGTCCATTAAACGGAATTAATTTTAATATTTTAAAACTAAATATTGGCTCTCAAACTGCAAATCCAGTCACAACCATTCCATCAACGCTTGTGCCTGTAAATCCATATCCTCAAACGCAAGCCAATCTTACCCGCAATATTACATTTACTGCGGATAGCATCATGGTGATGGATGGCCCTTTCTATTTTAATAATCTATCGTTTGATATGATGCGCATTGATTATAAAATTCCCTTAGGTCAAACTGAAATATGGACACTGATGGATTCTACCATGGTTGCTCATCCTTTTCATGTTCACGATGTACAGTTTTTTATTTTAGACCGTGATGGAAATTCACCTCCTCCTGAAGAAAGAGGATGGAAAGATGTGGTGTTAGTAGAGCCTAATGAAACCGTTCGTATCATTATGAAGTTTACAGATTTTACAGATTCAGTTATTCCATACATGTATCATTGCCATATTTTAATGCACGAAGATGATGGCATGATGGGGCAGTTTGTTGTTATGCCACAAGGGTGGACAGGTATACAAAGTTCAGTTAGGGAAACAGAAAATATTTCAACCTACCCAAATCCAACCAGCTCAATACTTTCCATTGATTCACGTAACTCAGGTAAAATTGAAAGCATAACAATATTCGATTTATTAGGCAACAAAGTATTAGAAATAAAAACAAATTATTTAGTAAAAATCAATGTAGATGTTTCTATGCTTACAAGTGGCCCTTACATTACGCACATATATTCCAGTAATGGAATAGTAAATAAGAAGTTTTTTAAAGAATAGTTTACTTTAAAGTCTTCCTGATTAATTCATACCCCGCATCAGGTTTTAGGTTAGGTTGTTTGTAGGCTTCTACTGCCATAACATCACAACGGTTATTCTCTACATTATCAGCATGACCTTTTACCCACTTAAATTTAACATGATGTTTTTTATACAACGCTAAAAAACGCAACCACAAATCAACGTTCTTAACGTTTTTAAAATTCTTTTTTACCCAGCCTTGCAGCCATTTTTTTTCGACAGAGTCAACTACATATTTCGAATCAGAATAAACAATAACATCGCTGCCTTCGTTTTTTAAATGTTCTAAAGCAACGATAACGGCCAACAATTCCATACGATTATTAGTTGTGTATTTAAACCCTTCGCTAAGCTCTTTGCGTTTGTCTTTATACAGCATAACAGCTCCGTATCCACCCGGACCAGGGTTTCCACTGGCGGCACCATCTGTATAAATATGAATTGCGTCGCTCAAAATTAAATACCAGAATTGGTTCTAAATATTTTAACAGCAATAGCTAACAAAATAATACCAAATACTTTGCGAAGAATAGCTACACCACCAACACCCAAAATACGTTCTAAATGTTTTACATTTTTTAAAACCAAGTACACAACCCCCACATTAATTATAATGCCAATTAATAAAGATATGGTATGATATTGCGCACGCATAGAAAGCAAAGTAGTTAATGTACCAGTACCTGCAATTAACGGAAACGCAAGCGGAACAACAGATGCAGTTGATGTTACTTCTTCTTTATATAAACGAATTCCTAAAATCATTTCGAGGGCGATGAAAAATATAACCAAAGAACCTGCAATGGCAAAATCATTTGTTGTTAAACCAATTAATTGTAAAATAGATTCGCCTGCAAATAAAAACACTACCATAATGGCTAAAGAAACCAAAGAGGCCTTACCTGACTGTAACTCGCCCGTGGTTTGACGAAGGTTGATAATAATAGGTATAGAACCTACCACATCTATCACAGCAAATAAAACCATGGTTACGGTTGCTATTTCTTTTAAGTCTAAACTAAAATCCATGTTTTGTTATTTTATGTTATTACAAAGAGTGAAGTCATACTGAGCCTGTCGAAGTATGCGCATGTGCCTGCCCAAATGTTTCGACAAGCTCAACATGACAACAATCATTCATTAATTTTTTTTTCAAGCGCAATTAAATCTTGTCCAATATCCTTTCTATAATTCTTTTTATCGTAAGAAATTATTTCAGCATTCTTCATACTTTTAGCAATAGCTTCTTCCATGGTATTTCCAAAAGAAGTAATAGCAATTACTCTACCGCCATTGGTAAGTACAGTATCATTTTCAAGTTTTGTGCCAGCATGAAAAATAATGCTATCACTTGTTTTATCTAAACCTGAAATAATTTTATTTTTCTCATAATCTTCAGGATAACCACCAGACACAAGCATTACTGTTGTAGCAATGCGCTCATCAATATCTAATTTTATATTATGAAGGTTTTCATTAGCAACCGCTTCAAACAACTCCAACAAATCTGTTTTTATACGCGGAATAACAACCTCTGTTTCCGGATCGCCCATGCGGCAGTTGTATTCAATTACCTGCGGCTCACCTCCACAATTCATTAAACCAATAAAAATAAATCCTTTGTAAATAATGTTTTCTTGTTGTAAACCTTTTAAGGTTGGTATGGCAACACGCTCTTCTACTTTCTTTAAAAAAGCTGCATCAGCAAACGGCACCGGGCTCACAGCGCCCATTCCACCTGTATTTAAACCAACATCCCCTTCGCCAATACGTTTATAATCTTTTGCAGCAGGTAGTATTTTATAATGCTTTCCATCTGTCAATACAAAAACAGAAAGTTCTATTCCTTTTAAAAATTCTTCAATCACTACTTTAGCTGATGCATTACCAAACTTAGCATTGGCAAGCATTTCAGTCAGTTCTTTTTTTGCCTCATCCAATGTTTCAGGTATCACAACACCTTTTCCGGCAGCTAATCCATCCGCTTTTAAAACATAAGGAGGAGAAAGTGTTTCTAAAAATTTCAATCCTTCTTGCAACGTATCTTTAGTAAATGTTTGGTAGCGAGCCGTTGGTATATTATGACGAATCATAAATTCTTTAGAAAAATCTTTACTACCTTCTAATTGTGCACCAGCTTTGGATGGGCCGATGATGGCAATGTCTTTCAACACTTCATCATTCTTAAAAAAATCATAAATGCCTTTTACCAATGGGTCTTCAGGGCCAACAACAACCATATCGATGTTTTTTTGCCACACCAATTCTTTAATGGCTTCAAAATCTGTGGCAGAAATATCTACGTTAGTGCCACAAAGAGCCGTGCCAGCGTTGCCCGGAGCAATAAATAAGTTTTCTAATTTTTTACTTTGAGATATTTTGTGTGCAAAAGCGTGTTCTCTGCCGCCATTACCCAATATTAAAACGTTCATGTGGTAAAATTAAAACTTTAAAACATAATCTTCGATAATTTTTTTGGCGTTCCGGTCCATTACAACCGTCGGGCTTTTCGCGCTGCACGGCAGCTTGCTACAATCCCTAACGCA
>CAIXZI010000397.1 GCA_903923915.1 uncultured Bacteroidota bacterium | reverse complement strand
CCAATGGAGGCTGCCACAAAAACCGTATAAAATAAAAACGACATCATTTGCGATGCAGGTAATTCTCCTTTTAACGTCATGGTAATGCCTATATAAACAATAAATATAATTGCACCAAATAAACAAAATATTACAAATGAAAAGAAGGCACCACGTGCAACCCCACCTTTTATAGCCAATTGTAGTATTTGTTCTGTAACACTATTGTAGCGTTGTATTTCGAAATTTTCGTTAGTAAAAGTTTTTACGTTTGAAATTCCTTGCAAGCCTTCTCCGGTAATAACGTTGGCATCTGCTATTTTATCCTGAACTGATTTAGATAATTTGCGAATGTATCTTGAAAAAAACAATGTAATGATTGCAATAATAGGTATGATGGAAAGCATAACCAGCGCCATTTTCCAACTCATCATACATATAATAACCGTACCACCAATAATGATAATAAACTGACGTAAAAACTCAGCAATATTAGTGGTAAAGGTTTCTGATATTTGTGTGATATCAGATGCCATACGCGAGTTTAATTCTGCCACTTGTCTTTCAGAGAAAAAACTCATAGGCATTTGAATTAATTTTTCGTAGGCCGCTTTACGTATAGATGCCAGCATGTGTTCGGTAAAACTGGTAAAAGTTACCACCCTAAAAAAAGAAAATATGGCCTGAAAAGCAAATAAAATCAATAATTTTATTCCTATATCGTAAGCCGATTCTAATTTAAAATCGGCAGTAATATATTCTCCACTGCTACCAATTAGGCCCATTAAATTTCCTATCAACTTAGGAAACACAAGTGCTGTAAATACTGTTCCTCCTAAAAAAAACAAACCTAAAAAAAACTTCCATTTATGTTTACCTACAAAACTAAAAAGTCGTAACGACCTTTTAAAGTTTTGTATAGATAACTTTGCTTTTGGTATTTCGTCAGACTCTTGTGATTTTGCCCTTAACCCTACTCCTGTTTTTGCCATGGCACAAAACTATGGAAACTATTTTCCTTCTGCAAGTTTCCAGTGAAGAATATTTTTATTTTACAAGTAAATACCCTCCCAAAAAAATAAATTTTTAATACGTAAGTAGCTTATTCAATTTTTGCTTGAAACGATCTTTTGGTAAAAAGTTATGCTCCAAATCGGCATTCATGGGTACTGGTGTGTCTAAACTACCCTCGCGCATTACAGGCGCATCAAGGTATTCAAAACAATTTTCAGTAATCAATGAAGCAATCTCCCCTCCTATTCCACCTGTTAATGTATCTTCATGCAACACAATAACTCGTCCTGTTTTTTTAACCGAAGCATAAATAGTTTCTGTATCTAATGGAGCCAAAGTTCTTAAATCAATTAAATCGGCAGATATATTTGGGTTTTCTGCTAAAGCCTCTAAAGCCCAATGTACACCCATTCCATAGCTCACAATAGTTAAATCGTTTCCTTCTTTTACTAAACGCGCTTGCCCGAAAGGAATGGTAAAATAATCATCAGAAATATCTTCGGTAATGCTACGATACAATCCTTTATGTTCAAAAAACATAACAGGGTTTGGATCTTCAAACGCAGTAAGCAACAAACCTTTGGCATCACTTGGAAAAGCAGGATACACAATTTTTAAGCCGGGAGTTTTAAAGAACCATGCTTCATTGCTTTGTGAGTGAAACGGGCCCGCTGCAACGCCTGCCCCCGTAGGCATACGTACAACTACATCTGCTGCCTGCGACCAACGGTAATGAGATTTTGCCAAGTTGTTTACTATTTGAGTCATACCTTCGCTCACAAAATCAGCAAACTGCATTTCTACCATAGCTTTCATGCCATTAATAGCAAGCCCGAAACCAGAACCTAAAATAGCCGATTCGCAAAGAGGAGTATTACGCACTCTGTCTTTACCAAACTCTTCTACAAAGCCATCTGTAATTTTAAAAACGCCGCCGTACTCGGCAATGTCTTGTCCCATTAAAACCAGGTTTTTATGTTTACGCATAGCTAAACGCAATCCATCAGAAACTGCATCTATCAATCTTTTTGGAGCATGCGTGCCCTGCGGTTTAGTTTCGTTTAATGTAAATGGTGCATATCTTTCACGTAATTCTTTTTCGGTATTTACTTCCGGCATTGGCTCTGCAAAAGTTTGCTCCAAACCTATATCAATTTCTTGTTTTATTGTATTGCGAATTTCTTCGATGATGCCTTCAGTTAAAACACCTTCATCTAATAAAAAACGTTCGTAATTATTTACCGGATCTTTTTTGCCCCACACTTCAAATAATTCTTTAGGAACATATTTAGTTCCCGATGCTTCTTCATGTCCGCGCATACGGAATGTAATACACTCTAATAAAACCGGACGAGGATTTTCACGAATATCCTCTGCAATTTTCTTTACGGTTTCATAAACTTTCAATACATTGTTTCCATCAACCTGCACAGATCGGAAGAGCGTCGTGTAGGGAAAGAGTGTCT
>CAIXZI010000396.1 GCA_903923915.1 uncultured Bacteroidota bacterium | reverse complement strand
AATATATAATATGATAACCAACGGAATGCCCACGAATTGAAGGGTAATTAATAATACTAAAGCCAATATCAAAAAGACAAAACGTATCTCATTGCCTTTCCATCCAAACGACTTGAATTTAAAGGAAAAGATTGGTAATTCAGAAACAAGCAGTGCCGACATAATTACGGTTGTAACAATAAGTAAATAGGGATTTAAAATAAAGGAAGCTAGGGCGCTTTCACTTTGTTCTCCCGTGCCAATTATTAAAGGTAATGAGCAAATTAACATGGAGTTAGCGGGTGTGTTTACACCTATAAAAGATTCTGTTTGACGAACATCATTATTAAACTTGGCTAATCTTATGCCCGAAAAAATTGGGATTAAAAAGGCTATATAAGGTAAATAAAGCCAAATGGGTTGATTTACGATAAGTAAGGTTGAAACCTTTAGTAACTGAAACATCACAACTCCGGGTACAACCCCAAAAGTAACCATATCAGCAAGGCTGTCTAAATCTTTTCCAATAGGCGAACTTACGTGTAATAAGCGTGCCATAAAACCATCAAAAAAATCTAACACGGCTGCAATACACACTAAATAGGCTGCCCAAATCAAATCACCTTCAAAAGCTTTTACAATAGCAAGGCATCCGCAAAGCAGGTTTCCGCAGGTAATGGCATTGGGTATATTGCGCTTAATTTTATTCATAATTAAAGTCCAAAGAAGCAAATAATTTTCCGGTTTTCGGGGGTAAAAAATACCAACATTTTTTGTATGAATTGTTAGCAAATTATAAGGAAAAATCCCTTTAATTAAGTATCTTTACTGGATATACAATTTATATGGAAGAAGTAGTAAAATCAACAGAAAGCAAAGCATATGACGCCGATAGTATTCAGGTACTTGAAGGTTTAGAAGCAGTTAGAAAACGCCCTGCCATGTACATAGGCGATATAGGCGTTAGAGGCTTACATCATCTAGTATATGAAATTGTAGATAACTCGATAGATGAAGCACTTGCAGGACATTGTAAAAATGTACACGTTAATATTTTACCGGATAATTCAATTCGTGTAAGAGATGATGGCCGTGGTATTCCTACTGAGATGCACACCAAAGAGCAAAAATCTACATTGGAAGTTGTAATGACTATATTACACGCAGGTGGTAAATTTGATAAAGACAGTTATAAAGTATCTGGTGGTTTACATGGTGTAGGTATGTCTTGCGTTAACGCGCTTTCTATCCACATGAAAACCGAAGTACATCGTAACGGAAAAATATTTGTACAAGAATATAGCTGCGGTAAACCTTTGTTTGATGTAAAAGAAGTTGGTGTAACAACTGATAGAGGTACAATTCAAACCTTTAAACCAGATTTAAGCATCTTTACTACTGGCGAGTATAATTTCAGCACATTGGCAAATCGTATGCGCGAATTATCTTTCCTAAACAAAGGAATTAGAATTACATTAACAGATGAACGCCATAAAGATGAGAACGGTGTGTTTCTTACAGAAGAATTTTATTCAACCCGAGGTATTGTTGAGTTTGTAGAATATTTAGATAGTGCCAAGGAACATTTAATTTCTGAAGCTATTTATGTAGAAGGAGAAAAACAAGGCATTCCGGTTGAAGTGGCTATGTTATATAACACAGGCTATGCCGAAAATATGCAAAGTTATGTAAACAACATTAACACGCATGAGGGTGGTACTCACTTAGCGGGTT
>CAIXZI010000395.1 GCA_903923915.1 uncultured Bacteroidota bacterium | reverse complement strand
GGAAAGTGTCCAAATATTTTTAACTATAAAAGTTCGGATTGGTTTGAAGACTTACAGTTAGCTTAGCCTGTATGCTTTGCAGACGTATTATTTTATCGCCCATTTTGGCGGGCATATTTAAAACGGCTATGATGCGTTTTAGTATGCTGATTGTTGAACTCATTATTTCTATTTTTTTAAATTATACTTATTTTCTTTTAGGTTCTGTGTTGCATTTAGGGAAGCGAACCTTAGCGAAGCCTTGTTTTTACAAGCCACCCGGGCTTGCTCAAACGTTTGTGTGTGGGTTTGTTTTATGCATTAAATAACTCCTTTCTTTTACTTAAAGTTACGTAGCTAAAAACACCAAGTCAATAGCCATTTTTTAAACGGTAGTGTTTAACCAACGAGTGGCGGTAGAAATTTTTTTAACGGTCGTTTTAACGAATAAGCGGTTTTACTTTATTAATTTACAATAAATACATAATTTTGAATATGCCCAATTAGCAGCTTTATATGAAGTTACAAGAACAAGTTAAAGAGTATATTACTAGTCAACCCGAACCAAAACGCAGTGATATGCAAGAGTTACAACGCATTATTTTAAATATAATACCGGCATGTAAATTATGGTTTTTGGATGGTAAAGACGATACAGGTAAAACAGTTTCTAACCCTAATATAGGGTACGGACTGCAAACCCTAACATATGCTGATGGAAAAACAAAAGAGTTTTATCAAATAGGCATCAGTGCAAACAAAACCGGCATCTCGGTTTATATACTTGGCATAAACGATAAAACATATTTAGTTAAAACGTTTGGAAAAAGCATAGGCAAGGCCAGCGTTACCGGATATTGCATTAAGTTTAAAACATTAAAAGATATAAACCTGGATGTGCTTGAAACAGCCATACGATATGGAATTGAGAATACTCGAATTAAAAATTAATTAATGCAATCACTTAACGACATACAACTAATTAAAGGCGCAATTGCCGATTACAAGTTAGATGCAGATGGGGTTTTATATTCATACTCTAAAAACCCGGTTAGAACCGTTAAAAATATTACAGAAAATGTGGCTTTGGTTAAGCAAATAACCGGTGGTAAAAAAGTGCCTTTATTAATATACTTATGCAATACACCTATACCGGACAAAGAGACCAGAAAATTTTCGACAGAACAACTACCTACTATATATACTGCTATGGCAATGGTTTCAAAACCAGGGCTATCAAAACTAATAATGAATATATTGTTTAAACTAAAAAAACCTCCTTTACCAATGAAATCATTTACCAACGATATAGAAGCAAGAAAATGGTTAACGCAATACCTTTAAATACCAAACTTTATACTATCAATTAAATCTCTAATAGCTACCGAAGCTGCTACAGCACCAAAGGTTGCCGGCATATAAGATACCGTGCCATAGGCAGATTTTTTAAAGTTCCTTCCGTCGGTTAGTATTAAACTTTCTTTAAGCGGTACTTCATTACTAAAAACCGCTTTTATTCCTTCAGTAACTCCTTCACTTTTTAGCGTTTTACGTACTTGCTGCGCAAAGGGGCAGGTATGTGTATCAGCAATATCGGCCACCAGCAAACGCGTGGGGTCTAAGCGACCACCGGCGCCCATACTGCTAACCATGGGTATTTTACTTTTATACGCTATTTGCATAAACGTTATTTTGGGTGTAATGCTATCAATAGCATCAATAATATAATCGGGTTTTAATAAAAGTTGTTGCTGTACCATACCCGGGCTAACAAACTCTTGCACTACGTTAAGTTCTATTTCAGGATTAATTTCTTGTAAACGTTTGGCCATAATTTGCACTTTTGGCTCGCCATGATTGTTAGCCAAAGCAGGTAGCTGTCGGTTACGGTTGGTAGGGTCAACCACGTCGCCATCTATAATAGTCATTTTTCCTATTCCGCTGCGGGCAATAAACTCAGCAGCAAAAGAACCCACACCACCCATACCAACCACCATTACATGTTTTTGGGTTAGTTGTTGTAAAGTGGCATCACCAATTAATAATGCAGTTCTAGATAACCAGGATATATCATTCATCATACGTAGTAAAATTTAGGTTAAAAACCTGCAGCGCGTTTTTTGTTAGTTGTTTACATAAGCTTGCTACATCTATATTTTTAATGGCTGCCGCTGCTTTGTATAACGCTTCAATCTCTATC
>CAIXZI010000394.1 GCA_903923915.1 uncultured Bacteroidota bacterium | reverse complement strand
GTAAAAGAAAAATATGCTTTAGCTATTTCTTTTATTAGCAAAGGCACTGGTATTGATAACGCAGCATTTGAGAAAATCGACAATTTTATAAAAAATCATCCTAAAAAGCCGGCGATTACCCTTAACCAAAAAGGGCGTGAAGGAGAAAAAAGTATATATCTTAAACTAGATGAGTTATCAAAAAAAGAAAAAAAAGAATTTATAAAAGAGGTAGAAAAATTAGCTGCAGGCAACGACCGCGTTAAAATTCAAAAGAATTTTGAGGTTAAAACAAAATAGTAGCTTCTTCTTTTATTCTTAAATTGTTGATTAGATGTTTAAAGTCGGTTTTTTTAAAAAGCCGACTTTTTTTATCTTTGCACCCTCAACTAAACCCTTTTTATACATGAACGAATTCGGAATAAAACCTAAAGACCAAAGTATAGCCCAATTAGGCTTAGGCAATGTTGAAGCTGCCTATTGGAACTTGCACCCTGCTGAGTTAGTAGAAGAAACCATTATACGCGGAGAAGGCGTATTAACCGATACAGGCGCACTTGCCGTTGATACAGGAGAATTTACCGGGCGATCGCCAAAAGATAAATTTGTAGTTTATGATGAAAATACCAAAGATAGCGTTTGGTGGGGTGATGTAAACAACCGTTTTGAAGCCGATAAATTTGATTTATTACACAATCGTATGTTAGCGTATCTATCTGGTAAAGAGGTATTTGTGCGCGATTCGTATGCCTGCGCAGACCCATCTTACCGTATTAACATTCGTGTAGTAAATGAATACCCTTGGAGCAACTTATTTGCCTATAACTTGTTTTTACGTCCAACGGAAGCTGAGTTAGATACTTTTAAACACGAGTGGTTAATAATAAACGCCCCTGGTTTTAGAGCAGACCCTAAAATTGATGGGACTCGTCAACATAACTTTGCTATTTTAAACTTCACTAAAAAAACCATTTTAATTGGTGGAACTGCTTATACAGGCGAGATTAAAAAAGGAATTTTTGCCGTATTAAATTATATTTTAGCGCATGAAAAAGGTGTTCTTCCAATGCATTGCTCGGCAAATATTGGAAAAGATGGTGATACCGCCATTTTCTTTGGTTTATCGGGTACTGGTAAAACAACTCTTTCTGCTGATCCTAACCGTAAACTAATTGGTGACGATGAGCACGGTTGGAGCGATAAATCGGTATTTAACTTTGAAGGTGGATGCTATGCAAAATGCGTAAACCTTTCGGCAGAAAAAGAGCCGCAAATTTTTAACGCTGTTAAATTTGGTTCGCTACTTGAAAATATCAATTTTAATGAAGGTACTGTTACCGTTAATTACGATGACATTAGCAAAACAGAAAACACGCGCGTAAGTTACCCATCTTCTTATATTGAAAATGCAGTAGAACCAGCTATTGGCGATATTCCTAAAAATATTTTCTTCTTAACCTGCGATGCGTTTGGAATTTTACCTCCAATTTCTAAACTAACTCCAGAGCAAGCTATGTACCATTTTATTAGTGGTTACACAGCTAAAGTTGCCGGTACAGAAATGGGTATTACAGAGCCAACATTAACGTTCTCTGCATGCTTTGGTAAAGTGTTTTTACCTCTACACCCTGCAAAATACGCTACTTTATTAGGTGAAAAATTAAAGAAGAATAAAGTAAACGTTTGGCTACTAAATACCGGATGGGTAGGAGGTAAATATGGCGTTGGTAGTCGTATTAAATTATCTTATACCCGCGCTTTAATTGGCGCTGCTCTTACCGGCGAATTAGATAAAGTAGAATATGGCGAAACTCCATACTTTAAATTAAAATTTCCTAAGGCTTGCCCAGGTGTACCTGCCGAAATATTAGAGCCAAAAAATGCATGGAAAGACAAAGTAGAGTTTGATAAAACAGCACAAACATTAGCAGGCAACTTTGTTAAGAATTTTGAACAATATGCAAGCGGCACAAGCGCTGATATTATTGCTGCAGCACCTTTGGTTGCTGTAACAGCTTAATTGTTAATCTATTTATAAAAAAACAGCGGAAATTTCTTTCCGCTGTTTTTTTGTGATATGTTTCTTTAGAATATATAGACCTCTTTGGAAAATAATATTTTATGTGAAAAGAGCGAGAGTCATCCTGAGCTTGTCGAAGGATATGGGCAGGCAACGCACATATTTATGAATGCTTTTATCGTTTTTTATTGTATTCATGATTTTCAATTCGACAGGCTCAATATGACCACCACACTATTATCGGCAGAAGTCTAATAGAGAGCTGTTATTGACGAAAAAAGCTCCGTATTTCTACGAAGCTCTTTACTAATAACTAATCGCTATTAACTCTTAACTAACTTAAAGCACTTTAACCACCACCGGTACAGATTTACTGCCTTTACCTGCAGTACCTAAAGCATATACCCTAAACGCATATTTAGTGCCGCTGCTTAAATTAGGTACAGTACATTTTACTTTAGTTACTGCATCTACAAATAGCCAAGCAATAAATAAACGTGCATTGGCAATAGGTGTAAATACATTTGGGTTTGGTGTGCCACCTTGTATGGCACTAACATCACTGCTTATTTCTACAATGTAAGCGCGCGCATATTTTACACTTTTCCATTTTAATTCAACCTCGCCTTCTAAATTAGAGGTGGCGGTTAAACCTGTTGGCGCAAGCGGCAAGGGGGCTGCATTTTTAGCACGTTTAAAATCCATACCTGCACTAAGTATAACAGCCTGTGCATCTCCGCCTGCGGCAAGGGCTGCATTGGCAGTAGCTTCTACATAATTACTTAATTGCAAAAGCAAATTATTTAAAATAGCCTCTTGCTGGTGCATAAAAGCCGTTTTACTTTTACCGCCATCTATAGCAGCAATATAAGCGTTTTCTAAATTAATGGTGGCGCTAGTAATGGCTGCCAATGCAGGGCTTGGGTTAGTAAACTTGCTGTTTCCGTTCATAGAACTTACTATGTTTTTAGAAGTTTCTATTTTGTCGCTAACCGAGC
>CAIXZI010000393.1 GCA_903923915.1 uncultured Bacteroidota bacterium | reverse complement strand
GGCTTATGAGCTTTGCCGGCAGCAGTTAAAACATAGGGTTGAACAATAATTGAAAATCTTTTAGCATCAAGTTCAAGGGAAGTCCCACCTATACCTGTTTCTGATTTATCAATAATACCATAGGGCAAATATTTAAATACATCACCAAGTTTAACATCATGACCATTAAGTTTGTTTTTAATAGTATAAATTCTCCCATTAACAGTTTCCTCATTTTTAACAATAAGGTTCTTATTCTTTATTATACTGGTAGTCATGATTGGGCAAATTATGCAGTCAAAGCATTTTTATTTATCTCTTCTACAATACAAACTATCCTGTGAGAAGCTCCATCATCAAATACCCCCATTAATCCTTGGTCATTTACATCAGTAAAAGGTGGTTCAAACAACATACTAGGCTCTATTGTACCGTTTTTTGTGAGATAAGAGATGATTCCTTGTATAAAAGTCATTTGGTCTGCTCTAAGGTTACCTGCCTTTAAGAACTCAGCAAAAGCATCCTGAGCAGCTTTTATATCAAGTCCAATTATACTTCTTATAAAAACTCCTAATGGGGCTGAGCCAAACTCTTTTATAAAATCTTCTTTTGTACCAAGTTCATTACCATTAAATAGTATCTTTTCTAATACTTCTAACTCCTTAACAGTAATAGGTATATTGGATGCAAGTTTAGAGATTACCAAATTGTTTTTATGGTCACGGATATAGCTTTCAACACGTCTTCTATATAAAGTACCATAATTAACACTTAGGTCAGGTTCTTTAAGTGTAACAGTAAGATCAGCATCCGTTATATTAGAATAAAACACAGGTTTGTTTACTGCATCCAAATATTGTACAAGCTCCCTTAATTCCTCTCTTATACTTTCAAGTTTTTGTTGGGAGATAGCTTTATAAAAGTCTTGGTCTTTTAATCTTTCAATAAGTTCACGTGATTTTGCTACTTCCGGTATAGTATATTTATCACTAAGCCCTTCTGCTATATCCATTAACCCATTTTCATATCTAGTTTTTGATCCACTCATCATAAGAGTGGCTATTTGAAGCCTAAGCATCATCAGGTCAAACCTTCTAGCTAATTCATTTATGGGTTCAGGGATTGGTAACTCAGACAGGTGTTCTTCTATAATATGTATATCCTGTGCATCCAAGTTATTCCATCTACCACGACCTTTAAACTCATCTACATGCTTTAAATTCATCCCTACCTGAAACCTACTTTTATCTAATTGCTGAATGGCTGCATGTAAAATATCTCTAATGCTGCTAGCTGATTTAATATTTGCTTGGTCTCCGGTTTCTATAAGTAATCTGCTCAGGTGTAATCTTGACTCAAAAATTAGCTGAGTGATTGGTTTTGAGATTTGGGTATCATCTTTTTCTTTTTCTGCCTCAAAAAAATCAAAGTTGCCACACACATCAAATATTAAAAAGTGGTCTTTAGGCTTGTCAGGGCCAAATACATCAGGGCATAATCTTGTTCCTCTACCTATCATTTGCCAAAACTTAGCATATGACCTTACTACTTTAAAAAAGACTAGGTTTAAAACTCTTGGAGCATCAATACCGGTGTCCATCATATCAACTGATACAGCTACCTGAGGATTGTTCTCTGTATACTTATCACAGAAGGCTTCAATTATACTTTGTGCATGGGATACTTCATTGTGCACCATTGCAATAAAGCCGGATGGTTGTTCAGGATACCTTTCTGTAAAGCAATCAACAATAAACTTAGCATGGGTTTGATTGACAGCAAAAATGATTGTTCTGCCAAGTTTATCCCCACCTTCAATTTTTAAGCCTCTAAGCATAAGAGTATCTAGTACCTTGTTTACAGTATCCTTATTGAATAAATTTTTATTCATGGCACTGGAACTTATCTCTTCAGGAAAGTAGCCAGTGGTTCTATCCATAAAAGTATCTTCATACTTTGCCTTGTCTACTGCCGATAGCTCTTTATATTTTATACCTTCTCTTAAAAACTTAGTTTTTACATCAATATTTTTAAATGGAGATAGGT
>CAIXZI010000392.1 GCA_903923915.1 uncultured Bacteroidota bacterium | reverse complement strand
GATCTCACAGACAAAGATAAAAACTTTGTCTACGTCGCGCCAGATTCATTCTCTGGCGCACATTTAATCTGACCACTCTAACAACTCTTGCCAAATAGATCAATTTGTACTATACATTAAATTATATCCATTTAAACATTCGTTCTTGTTCATTCATAAAGCGAATATTCCTAAGCTAATTTAGCTGCGCCGCCTTAAAAAAGCGGCGTTAATTTTTAAATGTTTTCCCCCGTTTCATTCCGCACATTTAACAACACATAATTTAAATTTTCTTCTAATGATGCAAACCAATGACTTGGTGCATAAATTAATATTTCACCTTGTTTTAACCACTCAATTGCAAGGGCTGTCGCGTGCGGAATAAAGTTAATGTTCTTGCGGCGCTCCCCCAAACGAATGTCGTTAATTAATTCCACATCATCAACGCAACAGTTCTCAATTAGCAATTGCATATCAAAACTAGGTTTTAATTTAAGCTGTTGCTGAAAAGATGCAAACCTTTTAAAGAAAAACTTTTTAGGTTTTATGTTCATAGCAAGCATTAATGGATTGTGAATTTTATCTGATATAATCGTAAATGCTACTTCGCGCACACATATAAAACCTTGCGGTGTTTCTTTGGTATAAAATCTATACAAACAAAAAGCACCGTAGAAAGACTCCTGCTCGTAATGATACTTTTTTTCAGCGGATAAGGATGGTACAAGCGTTAAAAGGCTCATGCAGATTACCAGTAATTAAATTTAAATATGGGTTATAACAAACTTGTGATAATTAGCAATTGTTACATCAATAGTTGCTGCCCCAAGGGAGGTGTTAAAATGCTTTTTATAATAGGCAGCCAATGCTGGAATATTAGTAGCACTTGGAATTGGATCACTTATTCGCAAGTAAAAAACTCTAGCCATAACTGTAGCGTAAGCAAGATTGGTTACTAAGCAACTGTCTAACGGACGGCGCACATACTGAAGAGACTGCAATATTTTATATTCTAAGTCCGAACGTTTTGCTAAAAAGTTATTCCACATATCATCAAGAGTCGCAGGCTCTATTTGATAAATACTTAATGCGCAACCGCCAACCTGCTTTAAATAAGTGCCGCCCAATGTTTCGTTTGCACATGTTAATATTAATAATTCCTCTACATCTACCGACCAAAGTTGGATCGGTTTTAAGGTTGGCTGGATCACATCCTGGCGTAATTGTGGTGCATTAAACATTTAATCTCCTTTAAAATATTTTATTACAGCTGTCCCTGCTTCATCTAAATTATAACAAACCACATGGCAATAGCGCTGCTCTTCAACAAGTTTTTTAAAGTTGGTTTGTTCGGGGGTTAACTTATTCTTTTTAACCTTGAACTCGATAAATAGCCCAGAATAGCCGCAAGATGTATAAGCCATGAATATATCGGCTACACCCCTTTTAACGCCCTGGCGCTTAAGGGCAGCCCCTTCACGGGCATTTCTGGTACCCCCATTAGGAATAGCAAATGTTAGGTCATAAATTTCGCG
>CAIXZI010000391.1 GCA_903923915.1 uncultured Bacteroidota bacterium | reverse complement strand
GCTCCAGTTCCTGTTCCTCCACCCATACCAGCAGTGATAAAAACCATATTGGCGCCTTGTAATAAATTAAAATTAATCATATTTTATTTTTTTTGAAACTTTTGAATTGCTAAGTTTATTTGGTATGGTTTGATAACTTCTGTTTCAACCAATCTTTTGATATAGTCTGCAACTGTTTCATTTGCACCTACTTCAGGTAATACTATGTTACTCATCTTTAATTGTTTTTAATATTTCAGCCACTTTATTTAGGAACATTTCTTCTTTACAAAAGTCAGCCACTTCTTCAAAAAAGCCTGACACGCTAAACCCATTCAATTCGTGGTTTTTAACCATCTTCCAAATTTCAGGGTTATTTATTTTCATTGATACAAACCACGTTCCTATAGGTAATTTCTTAAACCCATAATCAGTAGATTTGTCATTGTTACTTTCTTTAATCCAACTTTCAATTACAAATACATCAGGAACCGCTTCACCATCGTGCATCATATCGTTGTTATCCAAATATTTATTACGCATATACTTGTCAGCAATTTGCTTAATAGTTTCTGAAGTAAAAAATACAAAATATGGGTTTCCTTGATTGTCACGACGATATATCTTTTGGTCAGGTATCATCGCAGGACCTAACACAATATGTTTTTCTTCATCTTGGGCAAATGCATAGCGTTCTTCCTTTTCAAAAAGATATTCAAATTCTTCTAAGTAAGAACTTTTCTTTTTCTTTGTAATTCCTGGGTCAACATATCCACCAATAGAACCAACATTGTAATCAAACTTTTCTGTTTGAACCATTGGAGCATTTTTGTTTATTTCATCTATTTGTGTTTCATCATTATCAATATGTTTGCTAACGTGTAAACGTTTTAAGATATCAGATTTAGGTTTACCATTTGTAAAATGTACATCTGAATGTGGTATTCCTAATCTATCTGCAGCTTTATATACATCAAAACCATCAGATTTATCACGAGCTGTAACAATTATGATATGATAACCATTCTTTTTCAACTGTTCTGCCTTCCACATTCCTTCAGGAGTTGATAATGTGCCATCATAATCAAATGATATTACACCACCAAAAGCATAATCCTCAGCTTCTTTACCTTTCTTTGTGTTTAAAAAATCATCAGTAGTATGGTCTTTCCATTTACCATCAGTTTGATGTAAACATTTTAAAGCACGCATTACCTTGCTATGTGTAATAACATAATGATTTGGTGATGCATTTTTAACCATTTCATAGCATTTTTCCATCCTTTTAATGAATGTACCAAAGCTTTCGCCGTTTGGTGCTACTAAATGCGGGTTTTTAGCCCAAAATGCTTCATCAAATGACCCATATTGGCTTCCTTCATAAGAACCGATATCAAATGTTGATAAATGTGGATTAACTACCACTTTTACCTTATGTGGGCCTGAAATATGCTGATTTGCGGTATCTGCAATGATTTTGGCAGTATCTTTAGCCCTTTTAACAGGAGAGGTTATAATATGGCTTATTTTGCCATCTTTGATGTGTTTTCCTATCTTTTCAGCGAATTTCTTACCATCTTCGGTTAAATTGCTATCTTTTATACCATTTTCAATATCTTTTTTGTTATTTTCATCTT
>CAIXZI010000390.1 GCA_903923915.1 uncultured Bacteroidota bacterium | reverse complement strand
GTTCTGCCATTGCAAAAAAACACAAACTTACTTTAACGGTTGATAACACATTTGCATCTCCTTATTTACAAAACCCATTGGCTTTAGGTGCCGATATTGTAATGCATTCGGTTACAAAATACTTAGGTGGGCACAGCGATGTTGTGATGGGGGCTTTGGTAATGAATGATGATAAATTGCACGAACAGTTGTATTTTATTTTAAATTCTTGTGGTGCAAACCCCGGGCCAATGGATAGTTTTTTAGTAATGCGTGGTATAAAAACCTTGCACATCCGTATGGAACGCCATTGCTATAATGGAAAAAAGGTAGCTGAATATTTAAAAACGCATCCAAAAATTGAAAAGATTTATTGGCCCGGTTTTACGGATCATCCAAATCATGCTATTGCAAAAAGACAAATGCGCGATTTTGGTGGTATGATCTCTATTGTTTTAAAAAATGCTTCCTTAGATGATACGTTTAAAATAGCCTCTTCGTTTCATGTATTTTCTTTAGCCGAATCTTTAGGTGGAGTAGAGTCTTTAATAAACCATCCGGCAACCATGACACACGCTTCTATCCCAAAAGAAGAAAGAGAAAAAGCAGGAGTGGTAGATAATTTATTGCGTTTAAGCATTGGAATTGAAGATATCGAAGATATTTTAGAAGACTTGAAACAGGCTTTATCCTAGAAAATTGCCGTTTGTGTAAAATATAAACATATTGTTAAAAAACTTGGAATAACCTCTTTATAATTGTATTTTTGAATAATCAACTAAAATAAGTTACATGAAAACATCATACAAATTAATAACCGGTATTGTTTTTGCGGCATCTTCAATGCTTGCGCAACAGCAAATACCATGTTTTACGGATGAAGCAACCAAATATTTTTTTGCGGCGCATCCGGAAGAAAAAGCTCGTTATGAAAAAGAAATGCAAGAAGCTACTTTCTCTCCCGAATATCTTAGTCAATTAGCTAAGAATCGTGGTAACGGACAAAACCAAGTTTCTAATACGGTTTATACAACAGTAGATACTATTCCGGTAGTGTTTCATATATTACATCAAGGTGGTTTAGAAAATGTATCAAACTCTTATGTGTATCAAGCATTAGCTGAGGTTAACCGTGTTCACACAAAAACCATACCTGATACGGCTCAAATAGACCCACTTTTTAAAAGTGTTTCGGGCGCTAATAATTATGTTTTTCAATTAGCAACTAAAGATCCTAACGGAAATTGTACTAATGGTATTATTCGTCATTATGATGCCAATACAAATTGGGATCAAACACAAACGTCTAATTTTGCATACACCTGGGATCGCAAAAAATATTTAAACATTTATATTGTAAAAAATATTTGCCAAGGGCAACCTTGTCCGGCAGCTAGTAGCACAGGTGGTATTATTGTAGGTTATACCTATTTACCGGGTTCGGTTCCGGCAGCAATGGATGCGGTAGTTTATAACTATCAATTTATGACAGGTACAAATGCTCGTTCTATGGCGCATGAGTTTGGTCATTGGCTTGGATTAAGTCATACTTTTGGTAATACAAACACACCAGGAACTTGTTTAGCTAACGGACAAAGTGATGATTTTATAGCCACTAACTCTCCGGCAGTTGCTTGTACAGGTGTTGTAGATGATACCCCAAAATCTGCAGGATATTTTAGCACATGCCCTTCAAGCTCGGTTAATACTTGCGATGCAAGTGGCCATGCCAACGTACAAAACATTATGGATTATTCTTCTTGTCCTAAAAACTTTACATACGGGCAAATACAGAGAATGCATAATATAATGAATTCTACCACAGCCAATAGAAGTAATGTAATAAGCGTTGCTAATAAAATTGCTACAGGTGTTCGTCATCCGCAAGCATGTATTCCTACGCCTTATTTTCATGCAAGCACTACTTTAGTATGTGCAGGTGCACCTATAACATTTAGCGATAGTTCTGAAAACGCAAAGCCAACCAGTTATAATTGGAATTTTCCGGGAGGAACATTGGTAAGTGGTTATACGGTAACAGATTCTATGCCTAAAGTAACTTATGCTACCCCAGGCAGCTATGCAGTTTCTTACACGGCAAGTACAACAGCAGGCGGTGCTTCTATTACAAAATCGTCTTATATTACTGTAGTATCTTCAACCGCTTCATACAACACTGCTTTTACAGAAGGTTTTGAAGTAGCGGCCTTTCCGGGTACAGATTGGAGTGTATCAAACACAGCGGGCGCTGCAGATTGGGCAGTTACAACTAATGCAGCTGCAACTGGTTTGAAATCTGTTTTTTTAGATAATTTTTCTAATACTGCAGGCAATGCAAGCACCTTGATTAGCCCAACTTTTAATTTAGCAGCTATAGGCTCTCCTACATTAAAGTTTAAAATGTCTTATCAACAACAAGCAACAACCAATGTAGATAAATTACAAATTTATTCTTCTACAGATTGCGGAGCTACTTGGGTTTCTAGATTTGCCCGTAGTGGTACTGCGCTTCAACCTACAACAGTTACGGGGCAAAGCACATCGCCTTTTATACCTACGTCAGCTCAATTTACAACTTATGCGGTTACTATTAGCTCTATTGCATCAAGTACAAATGCTATGTTTAAATTTGTATTTTATGCGGATGCTACAGCACCGGGTAATAATATTTATTTAGATGATATAAATATATATAATACAACAACCGGTATAAAAGATATTGAAACAGAAATTGGCTTAGAAATTTATCCTAACCCTTCTTCAAGTAATGTAAATATAGTTTTAGGTTTGGCTGAAAAACATAATATCTCTATTAATGTTATTGATATGCTTGGAAGAGTTGTTGAAACAAGCCCTTCTCAAAATTACCCAAGCGGCGAAACAGTAATTACTGTTGGCAATAAAGTTACGTATCAATCAGGTGTTTACTTTGTAAATATTGATGTTGACGGACAGCGTATTTCTAAAAAAATAATCATTCAGTAATTAGTTAATTTAAATTATAAAAAACCCCCAGCCGAAATATTGGTTGGGGGTTTTTATGTTAAAACATCTTCAGAATAAATAAATTTTATTGTTTTTAGAAACATTATTATATATATTTGGGATACTTAAAAATAAAACCACCAACCACATGAAAAAAATAAATTACCTAATGTTTGTTTTTGCTTTGGGCATAAGCATAGCTAATGCTAAGCCTATAACGCCTGTTTCGGCAAAAACAGTAGCCGAAAGTTTTTATAAATTAAATTCTAAAATAGAATTAACCTCAAGTAATTTAGTTCATACAGAGCTTTCTGCTACTGGGATTCCTTTGTATTATGTTTTTAATATAAACGCTAAAGATGGGTTTGTTATCGTATCTGCAGAAGATGCTGTAAGTCCTATTGTTGGATATTCTACCGAAAATAATTTTGTTATACCTGAGGCACATTCTAACATAAGCCTTTGGTTTAAACAGTTTTCAAACGGTGTAAATGCTTTGAGAGCAAATAATATTGTTGCTGATGCAAAAACAACCAAAGAATGGGAAAAATATACTACCCCATCAAATTTAAGACAAGCCGCAGGTGCTGTCAGTACAATGACAAGTGGCAACGCAGTTTTACCTCTTATGAAAACAACGTGGAATCAGAGTCCGTATTATAATGCAACTTGCCCGGGTACAACCGGTAATTTATCTGTTACGGGTTGCGTGGCAACTACTATGGCTCAAATTATGAGATATTGGAATTAC
>CAIXZI010000389.1 GCA_903923915.1 uncultured Bacteroidota bacterium | reverse complement strand
AATCAGATTTTTTATTAACCTGGGATAACAATTCTCAACGTAAAAACTCAGGAGAGATTGATGGAAAGCTACTATTTACCAAAAGTAGTTTGGATTTAGATTTAGGTAAATTTTTAATTTATGCCGAAGACAGTTTGTGGCAAATGACAGGTAATGATGAAATAACCATGGACTCGAGTAGCACTGTAAATTTTCACGATTTAATTTTTGCAAATAATAACCAGCTGGTAAAAATAGAAGGCAAAATTTCTAAAAACCCTAAAGAACAACTGCTAATTAATTTTCAAAACTTTAAACTAAATCAGCTTAACCCATTAGTAAAACGAGATGGGGTTGATTTGCAAGGTTCACTTACCGGAACAGCAAATTTTGCTGATTTATATAGCCAGTTTGTTTTTACCACGGCTTTAGAATTTAAAAAATTAGTAGTAAATAGTACACCCATTGGTGCAGGAGAAATTAATAGTTTTTTTGATAAGAATAAAAACCTTGTTTCTCTAAACGGCTTTTTTAAACGAGATTTTGGCAAGATAACCGAAAGCATGTATAATAACATTCGATTTGATGGGTATTATTATCCTTCTGTAAAAGATACCAGTATTGATATTGATTTGCATTTGTATCAGTTTGCTGTGTCTGCTATACAGCCACTTGTAAAAGATATATTTACGCTTGATAAAGGTACGGTAACGGGTAATATTAATATTAAAGGTAATCTTAGTAAACCTGCTATTAGCGGAATGCTTGAGCTCGAAGATGTAACAAATTTTAAAGTAGATTATACAAACACAGTATATGATGCAAAAGGAAAAATAAAACTTTATCCGGGGCAAATAGAGTTTCAAAATATTATTTTAACCGATGCTTATAGAAATACAGCTACTATTTGGGGGGATATATTTCATGATAATTTTTTGAATATGAAATTAGATTTTGATATAAACACTACTAAATTTATGGCACTCAATACAACTGCTTTGCAAAATAGTACGTTCTATGGCAAAGCGTTTTGTACAGGTAACATTGGATTATATGGCCCCGTTAATGCACTTACGTTTGATATAAATGCAAAAACAGATAAGGGTACACAATTTATTGTTCCGCTTGCAGGCCCAGGCGAAGTAAGTGAAAATGGCTATATACGTTTTGTTAAAATAGATAGTGCTAACAAAAACAACACTGCAAAAAATGATGCGTCGGGTATAAAACTTAATTTAAATTTAGAAGCTACCCCTGATGCCGAAGTACAAATAATATTAGATGATAAAGGCGGAGATGCTATCAAAGCACGCGGCAGAGGTAATATTAGCATGAATATTAATACCAATGGAAATTTTGATATGTACGGTATTTACACCATAACAGAAGGAAGTTATTTATTTACCTTACAAAATGTAATCAATAAAAAATTTGATATTGATGAAGGTAGCAGCATACGTTGGAGCGGAAGCCCTTATGATGCCGACATAAATATTGCTGCTTCATACAAACAACGTACTTCTTTAGCGCCATTTTTTCCGGAACAAACAAATGATGCAGGTGCTTCTGGTTCTTCAGGAGGCAGTGGCAGTAAGCGTTATCCTGTAAGTTGTAAGTTGTATTTAAAAAATAAATTAATGAACCCCGATATTACATTTGGTGTTGAGCTACCTACCGTAAGCGAAGTAATCAGATCGCAGGTAATGGGCTATATAAATAATGAGCAAGAGCTTAATCGTCAGGTGTTTTCATTATTACTGTTAGGTAGTTTTGTTACCCCTTTGCAGTTAACTTCTACAGGTATTAATGCCGGAAATGCAGCCACCAGTAATGCTACAGAAATGCTTTCAAATCAACTTAATGGTATGCTTTCTAAGTTTACCAAAGCCTTTAATTTAGGGTTTAATTATCGCCCAAGTTCTGCTTTAAGTAATGAAGAAATTGATGTTGCTTTATCAACTCAGCTTTTTAATGATAAACTTACCATTGATGGTAATATTGGTGTAAATAATAATGTACAGCAAAAAACAAGCACCCTTATTGGCGATTTAAATGTGGACTATAAATTAACTAAAGAAGGCAAAGTGCATGTTAAAGCTT
>CAIXZI010000388.1 GCA_903923915.1 uncultured Bacteroidota bacterium | reverse complement strand
CTTTAAAAAAATAAAATACCCTGTTGCATTTTTTGATGCAGAGATGTATGCACCTGCTGTACCACAATACAAAGGCACTACGCCGTTTGAGGCAATGCCATTTTTGTTTTCGTGGCACAGTATGGAAACTGAAAACGCAATACCGCAACACACGTTTTATTACCAAGAAGAAAGTAAATATGCAGGTAAAGCTTTGTTAGATTATTTAATTAATGAAGCCCAAAAAGTAAATACCATTTTGGTTTTTGATACCGCGCAAGAGTTAAAAGCATTAAGTGCTGTTGTTAAACATTTTCCTGAATACAAAAAAACAATAGACCAACTTAAAAATAAGTTTGTAGATTTTAGTGATGTGTTTACTAAGCTATGGTACTATCATCCGCAAACAAAAGGCTCTATGTCTTTAAAAAAGATTTACGAAAGTGTTTTTGGTAAAAGCATTTTTGATGAGTTAGCTATTAAATCCGGCTTGCTGGCCTCTTACAAGTATGATGAGTATTTAAAAGAAGCCGATTTGTTTAAGAAAGATGAAATAAAAAACAATTTGATTGATTATTGCAAAACAGATACACAGGCCATGTATGATTTGTTTGTGTATTTAGACATGAGTATATAATGCGTTAGGGATTGCAGTGAAAAGCTTTTATTGAAATGCGCAGCATACTGCTAAACAATTTTGAAAATAAAAATGATTAGCTAAATCAATAAAACTTGCAACGTAAAGCCTGGCGGCGCATAGATTTCTCACATTCGTTCGAAATGACAAACGCGCCGAAACGCCCAACAATTAATTTAAAATTTATGAGATGTTGAAACAAGTTCAGCATGACGAAAAGCTAAAAATCGTTGCTAAGCTGGTTAGTTGCTTTTTGTAAAATCTCAAAAGCATTCTCGGCCATTAAATTTTCTTTATCAAGCGTTGGGTTTATTTCTACCATTTCAAAACAAGCAATTTTTTTGCTGCGCATGATATAATAAATAAGGTTCCCTGCTTCTTTTTCGGTAATTCCGTTTGGTACAGGTGTGCCGGTTCCGCTACTTATACGACTATCCATGCTATCTACATCAAAACTTACGTAGATAACATCGCAATGATCTAAATAATTTAAAGCCTCAATAGCAATACGCTCTACTGCCTTTTTACGAATTTCCTGTAGGTTAAAGATGCGTACTTTGTTCTTTTTTAGTAAGTAATCTTCTGCCGGTTCGTAATCACGTATGGCTATGTAAACAAGGTCGTTGTACTCTATTTTAGGCATTATGCCACCAATGCTTTTAAGTTTTTCCCAGTACTCAATGGTTTCATCATCCAATTTATTTTGCTGACGATCGCGGTTATCTTCACCCAACAAACAAGCAATCGGCATACCATGCATGTTACCCGACGGGGTTGTGTAAGGCGAATGAATATCGGCGTGAGCATCTATCCAAATTACACCTACTTTTTTATCAGGATAAGCCATTTTAATACCCGAAATAGTACCAATGGCCGAGCTATGATCGCCTGCCAAAACAATAGGTATAGCATTTTCTTTAGTTAATGTCTTTTGAATTTCAATAGCTAAACGCTCGTTTAAAGCAAATACGCCTTTAATACGTTTGGCGTAATCGTGTACAACGGGCTCAAGCAGTAATTGGTTTTCGTGTTTTATCTCAACCGATTTGAATTTTTTAAAGAAGTTGCTACCAAAATCCAGCGCAGCTATTTTAATAGCATCAACACCAAGGCTGGATCCACGGGTACCGGCACCAATTTCCGATTTTACTTCAATAATTTTAATAGGCTTAATCATAATTTATTTATTTTTTT
>CAIXZI010000387.1 GCA_903923915.1 uncultured Bacteroidota bacterium | reverse complement strand
TCCTTTTTGAGAATAGTAACCCCAAACAACGGTTTCTCCGGTTGCAATGGTCCCTTTATCAGCCATTTCAAAACCCTGAATAATATTTAATAAAGTTGTTTTACCCGAACCGTTTGCACCCGAAATACCAATCTTTTCACCCTTTTTAAAGACATAATTAAAATCATCAATTAATTTTCGCTCGCCGTAAGCTTTATGAATTTTATGAAGTTCAAGAATTTTACTTCCTAAGCGACTCATTTTTACTGACATTTCTACGCCATCATCTTCCTTTTTTTGCTTGACTTTATCTTCCACATCATAGAAAGCATCTACACGTGATTTTGATTTGGTACCACGCGCACGGGGCATTTTGCGTACCCATTCTAACTCTCTTTTATATAAATTTTTTGCTTTATCAAGCTCAGAAGCACTTGCAATCTGACGTTCGGCTTTCTTTTCTAAGTAATATTCAAAATTACCTTTGTAGGTAAACAGTTTGCTGTCTTCAATTTCAATTACGTGATTACATACGTTATTTAGGAAGTACCTGTCGTGGGTAACAATCAACAAGGTAAAATCATTATCGTCTAAATAATTTTCAAGCCACTCAATCATCTCAATATCCAAATGGTTGGTAGGCTCATCTAATACCAATAAATCAGGCTTGTTTAAAATAACGCGCGCTAAAGCAACACGTTTACGTTGCCCACCACTTAAGGTTTTCATGGCCTGCTTAAGCTGCACAATTTGCAGGCGAGATAAAATTTCTTCTACCTTATTTTCATAATCCCAGGCATTTAAATCGGTCATTTCCATTATAACCGCATCCATATCCACACTTGGATCGCCAGATATAGCAAGGTTATAACGCTTTATTACTTCTGTAAATTTATTTTTAGAATTTAATAAGGTATCAATAACCGTCATTTCCTCATCAAACACAGGTTCCTGAGATAAAAATTCAACAGTAAGCTCTTTTCTCCAGGATATACGGCCTTCATCGGCAATTTCTTTGCCTTGTAAAATATTTAGTAGGGTGGTTTTCCCTGTTCCGTTTTTAGCAACCAAGGCAACTTTATCGCCGCGACTAATGCCAAACGTAATTTTTTCGAACAACACTTTATCTCCATACGATTTAGAGAGATTTTCAACTGATAGATAATTCATTAACTAAGTAAATTTTCGGCGAAGATAGTAAATTAAGAATGGAGCAAAATATCTTATAATTGACTTAAATTTGTAGCTTAATTATTCATCATGAAAACCATTCAAATTTTAGTTTTAGCATTTGTTTTAAATATTCAGTTAAGCTATGCATGGGGGCCAGACGGGCACAAAATGGTTGCCGAAGTAGCCAAGAAATATTTAGACAAAGGTGTGCAAGATTCTGTGCAAAAATATTTAGGCAGTATGACTTTTGAAGAGGCTTCAGTGTGGATGGACGAAATTAAAAAAGACCATACATACGATTATATGAAAAGCTGGCATTACATTAATATTGATAAAGATAAAACCTATGTAAAAACCACCGAATCTAATGTGGTTGATGAGTTAGAAAAAAGCATTGCTCAACTAAACAATAAAAAAGCACTTACTAAAGATGAAATAAACAGTAATCTTAAAATTGTATTTCATTTAGTGGGAGATTTACATATGCCTTTGCATGCGGGTTATGGCAGGGACAGAGGGGGGAACGATGAAAAAGTTGATTTTTTTGGCAAACAAAAAAACTTACACTATGTGTGGGATATGGCTATTATCGAGTATGAAAAAATCACCCTCGATGATTGCCTAAAAATAGGCTCTACATATACTAAAACTCAAATTAAAGAGCTACAAAAAATTGATATTATTAAGTGGATGAATGATTCTCGTAGTCTTTTAAAAGACGTCTATGATTATAAAGACGCTACAATTAACGAAGAATACATCAACAAAATCGTGCCTTTGATAGAAAAAGAAATATTTATTGCCGGAGTGAGATTGGCAAGCGTTTTAAATCAAACGTTTAAGAAGTAGAAATTTATTTACTTAATTTCTTTGCGCTAATTTCCTGCGTAAAATAGTTAAATTAGCACTTTCTCGAATTAATTATGGAAATAGCAAAAACATACAACCCAAAAGCTGCAGAAGATAAATGGTATCCGTATTGGATGCAGCATAAATTCTTTAAGTCAGAACCCGATAGCCGCGAGCCTTATACCATAGTCATTCCTCCGCCAAACGTAACAGGCGTGCTGCACATGGGGCACATGCTTAACAATACTATACAAGATGTATTAATTCGCCGTGCGCGTATGTTGGGCTACAATGCTTGTTGGGTGCCGGGTACAGATCATGCCTCTATTGCTACCGAAGCTAAAGTTGTTGCGCTATTAAAAGAAAAAGGCATTAATAAAACCGATTTAACTCGTGAGAAATTTTTAGAACATGCTTGGGAGTGGAAAGAAAAATACGGCGGAATAATTTTAGAACAGCTTAAAAAACTGGGTGCTTCCTGCGATTGGGACCGTACTCGTTTTACCATGGAAGAAGATTTAAGCCAGGCTGTAATAGATGTGTTTATCGATTTACATAATAAAGGGCATATCTACCGTGGTGTGCGTATGGTTAACTGGGACCCTGCGGGTTTAACTGCCGTTAGCGACGAAGAAGTAATACACAAAGAAGTAAACTCTAAACTTTATTATGTAAAATATAAAATTGTCAATGAAGATAATTCTCCCTTCTCCTTTGGAGAGGGGCAAGGGGGTGAGGCTTGGATTACCATAGCCACCACGCGCCCTGAAACTATTTTGGGAGATACTGCTGTTTGTGTTAATCCAACCGATGAACGTTATGCGCACTTAAAAGGCAAACGTTGCATCATACCCATGGTTAACCGTAGCGTGCCTATTATTTTTGATGAATATGTGGATGCTGCTTTTGGTACGGGGGCTTTAAAAGTTACCCCGGCTCATGATATTAATGATTACAACTTAGGTATTAAGCATAAGCTTGAAACCATTGATACCATTGCTGCTGATGGCAAGATGAGCCTCGCAGCACAATTTTATATTGGAGAAGACCGCTTTATTGTTCGTAAAAAAATTACGAAAGATTTAGAAGAAATGGGCTTCATTGTAAAAGTTGAAGACATTAAAAACAAAGTTGGTACCAGCGAGCGTACAGGTGCGGTTATTGAACCGAAGCTTTCTATGCAATGGTTTTTAAAAATGGAAAATATTTCT